>CAZHAI010000066.1:0-9216 GCA_964530645.1 uncultured Rikenella sp.
CCCTTGACCCCCTGCGTGCAAGGCAGGTGCTCTGGCCAACTGAGCTAAATCCCCATTGCTTTTTTCGTAGTCCCACCCAGAGTTGAACTGGGGACCTCTACATTATCAGTGTAGCGCTCTAACCAACTGAGCTATGGGACTGATAAGCGCACACTCTAAAGAACGCCCCATGATTATGAATCATTTGGGGTGACAAAAGTAACGCTTCCTCTTAAACATCCAAAATATTTTGAAAAAAAATTTATCCGACAGCCCTGAATATATTCAGAACCTACCCTGCCGCAGCCCAAAATCACAGCCAGCCGGAGAGGTTCTGCGGCAAATCACAGTGAGGAGTGAGAAAAATGGTTAAATTCGCACTGTCAGCGGACCTCATATGTCGAATCTAGTCATAGTACCCACATACAACGAGAAGGAAAATATCACCGACCTCGTAAGGGCTGTCACAGCACTTCCGGTACCGTTTGACATTCTCGTCATCGATGACAACTCCCCTGACGGCACAGCCTCTATGGTTAAGGAGATGATCGTATCCTTCCCGAACCTGCACCTGCTGGAGAGACCGGGCAAAATGGGCCTTGGACGCGCATATATTGCAGGATTCGAATGGGCCCTGCAGCACGATTATAAGTATATCTGCGAGATGGATGCCGACTTCTCCCACAATCCCGCCGACCTGGTCAGGCTGTGGGACGCCTGCGAGAACGGGGGCGCCGACCTTGCCATAGGTTCAAGATACATCTCGGGCGTAAACGTGGTGAACTGGCCCATGGGACGGGTGCTCATGTCATACATCGCATCAATGTACGTCAGACGGATTACCGGCATGAAAATCATGGATACAACCGCCGGCTTTAAATGCTACCGCCGTGAGGTGCTGCAGAATATCAACCCCGGTCATATAAGACTGATCGGCTACGGCTTCCAGATAGAGATGAAATTTACTGCCTGGCAACTTGGATACAAAATTGTTGAAGTACCCATTATCTTCACTGACCGCAAGGCAGGTACCTCGAAAATGTCAGGAGGAATTTTCGGCGAAGCTATGTGGGGTGTTCTCCGTATGAAAATTGTCAGTATCTTCAGAAAGCCGGGCAGGACAGTTGCCTGATCGTCCAATCATGCCGGAAGAGATTAAGAACAAAACAGTTATCCGCAATGCACTGCTCATCAACGAAGAGAGCAGCAGGGAGGCGGATGTTCTGATTACGGGTGACCGGATAACGCGGATCTATGCACCCGGCAAGGCACCAGTAAAACCGGGCACCGGAACAGATATCATCGAAGCTTCAGGACTCTGGCTTATGCCGGGAATCATTGACGATCATGTCCACTTCCGTGAGCCGGGACTGACCCACAAGGCAGATATTGCAAGCGAGAGCGCTGCCGCCGCCGCTGGAGGTGTGACCTCTTTCATGGAGATGCCCAACACCCTCCCGCAGACTGTCACAATTGTGGAGTGGGAAAAGAAAAACAGACTCGCTGCAGAAAAGTCGGTGATCAATTACTCATTCTATCTGGGCGCGAACGACAGTAATATTGAGGAACTGCGCAAAGCGAACCCGGAGCTCGTCCCGGCTTTCAAACTCTTCCTTGGTGCCTCCACCGGTAACATGCTTGTCAGCGACAGCGAGACGCTTGAGGCTATCTTCAGCCTCGGCAGGATCCCCGTGGCCTGCCACTGCGAGGACGAGAAGATCATCAAAGCAAACAGCGCCGCATACCGTGAGGAGTACGGCGATGCAATCAGTCCCTCCTTTCATCCGCTTATAAGAAGCCGCGAAGCGTGTCTGACCTCCTCAACGGCAGCTGTCTCCCTCGCCCGCCGGACCGGCGCAAAACTGCACCTGCTGCACCTCTCCACCGCTGAAGAGACACTATTGCTGACCCCGGGCGCTGATCCCTCCGTGAAACAGATCATCGGAGAGGTCTGCGTGCACCACCTTTGGTTTGATGACAGGGCATACGCCGAAAAAGGCAACCTTGTAAAATGGAATCCTCCAATAAGAAATGCGTCCGACAGGGAAGCGCTTGTCAGGGCAGTCCGTGAGGGGTTGATTGATATCATTGCCACCGACCATGCCCCCCACACCCTTGAGGAGAAGAGCGCACTGTACTTCAGTGCTCCGTCAGGCGGGCCAACGGTTCAGCATTCACTTGTGATGATGCTTGAACTCTGCCACCGGGGCGAACTGACCCCTGAACTGGTTGTAAGGAAGATGTGCCACAACCCGGCAATCCTCTTCGGCATCACTGACCGCGGGTTCATTCGTGAAGGATACAAGGCCGACCTGGTACTTGTTGATCCCGCAGCGCCATGGACAGTAAGCCGGGAAAACATCCTCTACAAGTGCGGATGGTCACCCCTGGAAGGCACTACCTTCCGCAGCAGCGTCGTAACGACATTTGCCAACGGCATACCGGTATATCAGGAAGGCCGTCTGACCGGCCGTCGCGCACCTGAAATGTTACGGTTCAAACGATAAAAAGAAAGGCAGTATGAGAAATATTGTATTGCTGATGGTCATTGTTGCACTCACCGCGTCATGCGGACAGAGAGGCAGTGAAAAGAAGGGAGCAGACCCTGCCGCTGGCAAAGAGCTACCTGCCAGAGCACAAACCGGATACGGTGAGGCTCCTGACCCAGGCATAGCGGCCCCATCCGGAACCCCACTCCCATCCGGCGCTGTTCTCATCGCTACCGACATTGTCACCGAAGTTGTGATAAGGCCTGATCCCGAGGGCGATCCCTGGGAGACCGAAAAGGTTGCCGGGTACAAGGGAGATACTATGGTGGAGAGCATTTTCAACCGCATCTATGACGGCACAATGACCGTCTATGACTATCATAGCGGTGAACCGCTGACGACGGCTGATGTGAAAAAAATCGAGGGAGAATTCAAAAATGACCGCACCAAAATCGGAAAGCTCTCATTCACTGAGGACTGGTACTACTATCCCTCGGAAAACAGGGTTGAGAAAAAGGCGAAGTCTGTCACCTTCGGCTATGAACTTTACAATAACCTGGGAAAGGTATATGCCTACAGGGCGGCCTTCAGGGCTGACCTGAACTGATTAAGTTACTAACTAAACCATCGCCGGTATGCCAAGCTATGATATCACAAGCCTGAATGACTTCATAATCAGGAAGCAGAAAGATTTTCCATACGCGACCGGAGATCTCTCAAGCCTTCTTCACCACATCGGCACAGCCGCCAAGATGGTCAATGCCAAGATCCGCAAGGCCGGCCTTGTGGAGATCCTCGGCAAGGCGGGCTTGGAGAATCCGCAGGGCGAAGAGCAGCAGAAGCTGGACCGGTACGCCGACGAGGTTTTCATTGGGGCGCTGAGGTCGTCAGGCCAGTGCGCCGGTGTAGCCTCAGAGGAGAATCAGAATGAGGTGATATTCACCGGTGAGTTTGCCGGCAAGGGAAAATATATTGTATGCATGGATCCACTCGACGGCTCATCCAACATCGATGTCAATGTTTCAGTGGGTTCGGTCTTCTCAATCTACCGCCGCGTCAGCGAGAGGGATGGCGAAGCCACTGTAGCCGATTTTCTGCAGGAAGGGAGCAGGCAGGTTGCAGCCGGGTACGTAATCTACGGCTCGTCCACCATGCTGGTCTACTCCACCGGTAACGGGGTCAACGGCTTCACCCTTGATCCGACAATCGGGGAGTTCTGCCTCTCCCACCCCAACATGAAGACGCCGGATGCCGGCAGGACTTACTCAATCAATGAAGGCAACTACATCAAATTTCCTGACGGTGTAAAGAAATACATAAAGTACTGCCAGGAGAACGATCCTTCCACCGGCCGTCCCTACATCTCAAGGTATATAGGTTCGCTGGTCTCGGATTTCCACAGGAATATGCTCACAGGAGGAATCTTCCTCTACCCTCCCTCAATCAGTTATCCATCCGGGAAGCTGAGGCTTGTTTATGAGTGCAACCCGATAGCATTCATAATAGAGCAGGCCGGAGGAGTCGCTACTGACGGTACGAGAAGGATACTCTCCATCCAGCCGGAGTCGCTCCATCAGAGAACTCCCTTCTACTGCGGCTCACCGGATATGATCAGGAAACTGGTCAGTATGTGCTGCTGAATGAAGCACTCTTTCCCTTTGCAGTGAACGCCGGCTTTGCTAATTTTGCACCCTCAGACTTAATCAATGGCCAGCACAGTATTCAGAGACATTTACAGGGCTCATCCCTCCTTCACAAGGCTTGAAGCCCTGCTGGCCGGCGACAGCAACGAGCCGGTGACAATCCACGGTCTCACCGGATCATCCCGAACAGTTGTAATGGCCGGTGCACTGTCACAGCAGCCCACCACCCACGTGGTGCTGCTTCCTGAAAAGGAGGATGCAGCCTACTTTTACAATGACCTCACCTCGCTCATGGGTGATGACAATATCTTCTTCTTCCCGGGCACCTACAAGCGGTCGGTCATGTATGACCAGACCGAACCCGCCAATATCATCCTCAGGACCGAGGTGCTTAACTACCTCACATCCGGGCGCAGGAAGTGCATAATAGTCACCTACCCCGAGTCGGTCATGGAGAAGGTCGTCAGTAAGAGCAACCTGAAGAAAAACACATTCGTCATTAAGAAGGGCGCAAAGCTCTCCATTGAGTTTCTTGAGGAGGTGCTCAGGGAGTATGGTTTCAGGCGGACCGAATTCGTCTATGAGCCCGGTCAGTACTCTGTCAGGGGAAGCATCACCGACCTCTTTTCATATTCGGCAGACAAACCATACCGCATAGACTTCTTCGGTGAGGAGGTTGACTCCATCCGCTCGTTCAATCCTGATGACCAGCTTTCCCTTCAGCTTCATGAGGAGATCCAGGTAATCCCTGACATCCAGGAGCTTGCCTTTCAGGAGGGCTCAGACAGCTTCATCGACTTTATCCCTCCCTCATCCATAATCTGGAGTGACAACTTTGACTACATAATTGAGAAAACCGACAACATATGGGCGCAGGCCCGCACCCGCAGCTCCAAAGGCGAAATTTCAGACCGTCGTGACATAATCATCACCGGCCGTCATCTTGAGGAGCTGTGCGCACATCATCGCCGGATCTTTTTCGGGAGAGGAAGGCATAACCCGGATACTGTCAATCTTGAGTTCCGTACTGAACCGCAGCCGTCGTTCAACAAGAACTTTGACCTGCTTACGTCCAGGCTGGTCTCAAACGCACAGGATGGCTACCGCAACTTTATTATCTCTGAGAGTGAGGTGCAGGAGCAGCGACTGAAGGAGATCTTTGCGGAGACTGACCCGAAAGCAGAATTCACTCCCCTTCTTCTCAACCTGCACCAGGGTTTCACGGACCATGACCTGAGGATTGCCGTATACACTGATCACCAGATATTTGACCGTTACCACAAGTTCAGGATCAGGGGCTTCTTCACACGCCGTGACAGCATGACAGTGCGGGAACTGACTGACCTTAACCCCGGTGACTATGTGGTGCATTCGGACCATGGAATCGGCCGTTTCGGCGGGCTAGAAAAAATTGAGGTCAACGGCCGCATGCAGGAGGCCATCAAGCTGGTATTCAAGGACAACGACATACTCTTCGTGGGAATCCACGCACTGCACCGTATCTCAAAATATAAGGGCAAGGATGATACGCCACCGCGCATAAGCAAGCTGGGCACGGGTGCATGGCAGAAGATGAAGCAGGCGACCAAGAAGAAGGTAAAGGACATCGCCCGTGATCTCATCATCCTTTACGCAAAGCGAAAAGCCTCCGGCGGCTTCGCCTACTCACCTGACTCTTACCTGCAGCGTGAGCTGGAAGCCTCCTTTATCTGGGAGGATACTCCCGACCAGCTCGCCAGCACCATGGCCGTCAAGGAGGATATGGAATCACCCACGCCAATGGACAGGCTCATCTGCGGTGACGTGGGGTTCGGCAAGACGGAGGTCGCAATCAGGGCAGCCTTCAAAGCCGCAACTGACGGGAAACAGACAGCTATCCTTGTGCCAACGACCATTCTGGCACTTCAGCACTACAAGACACTCTCCTCGCGCCTCGAGAACTTTCCATGCCGTGTTGATTATATCAGCAGACACAGGAAACCGGCAGAGCAGAAAAAGATCCTCAAGCAGCTTGCCGATGGCGAGATTGACATAATAGTCGGCACTCATAAGCTTACCGGCAAAGAGGTGAAATTCAAGGACCTGGGACTTCTTGTTATAGATGAGGAGCAGCGTTTCGGCGTAGCCGTGAAAGAGAGACTGAAAACCCTCAAAGCCGGAGTTGACACCCTGACCCTGACAGCAACACCCATTCCAAGAACGCTGCAGTTTTCGCTCATGGGCGCCCGTGACCTGTCGGTTATAAGCACCCCTCCGCCAAACAGGATGCCCATCATTACCGAGCTTCACGGATTCAACGAAGATATAGTCCGTGAAGGTATCGTCTACGAGGTGAGCCGTAACGGCCAGGTCTTTTTCATCAACAACAGGATAGAGAACATCATGGAGGTAAAGGCCTCCATATCAAGGATCTGCCCGGAGGTTAAGATAGCCGTGGTGCACGGCCGGATGGAGGGTGCGGAAATAGAAAACATTATGTTTGATTTCATCCGTGGCGATTATGATGTTCTGCTTGCCACCACAATAATCGAATCCGGCCTCGATATTCCAAACGCCAACACAATCTTCATAAATGACGCCCACAATTTCGGACTCTCCGAGCTGCATCAGCTTCGCGGAAGGGTGGGCCGCTCCAACAGGAAAGCCTTTTGTTACCTGCTTACGCCCCCGCTCTCAGTGCTGACGGGTGATGCCAGGAGGAGGCTGAAGGCAATAGAGGAAAACTATGAGCTTGGCAGCGGATTCAACATCGCCCTGCAGGACCTTGACATACGAGGTGCAGGTAACCTGCTCGGAGGAGAGCAGAGCGGTTTCATTGCCGACGTGGGTTATGAAACTTACCAGAAGATCCTTAACGAGGCTGTCAGGGAGCTTAAGGAGGAGGAGTTCAGTGAACTGTTCCCCGAAAAGGCTGCCCCGAAAGAACCTGTGACGGAAGAAAAGCCGAAACAGTTTGTCGAGGATGTTTCCGTCGAGACCGACCTTGAAATCATGTTCCCTGACGATTATGTTTCAAACATTCCCGAAAGAATCCGGCTTTACAAGGAACTCAATGATATTCGCGATGAAGAGGGGCTCAGGGCTTATGAATCACACCTTACTGACAGGTTCGGACCGCCTCCGCAGTCTGCAAAGGCTCTTCTTGAACTCGTGAGGCTCAAATGGGCAGCCTCAAAAACAGGAATAGAAAGAGTTATTCTCAAAAATAACACACTGATTGCTAACTTTGTGACAGACCAGTCGTCAAGATTCTACAGGTCGTCACTTTTTGTGTCGGTCATGAACTATGTCAACAAGCGGCAGGGCAATATGGCAGTAAAACAGAACAACAACAGGCTGAGTCTCACGGTCAGGGGAGTAACCTCAGTTAACCAGGCAATTGACCTGTTCACGAAGATACTGTCATGGCACGAAACCACTCTGACACAAAAGCCAGGCTGATGAACCTCATAATTGACATTGGGAACACATCGGTCAAGGCAGCTCTCGTCAGTGACGGTGTTATTGTCGGGAGGGAGCGGTTCCTTTCGGCAGACAGTGACGTTATTGACAGGTTTGCCGGCCACCGGAAGCTGGATGCGGCCATAGTCTCAAGTGTTGGTTCTGACCCCGCTATGCTGATGTCGTGGCTGGGCACAAGGACAGGAAGAGTACACCTTCTGACAGCTGCATCAAAATACCCTTTTGCTATTGACTACGGTACTCCTGAGACGCTGGGGACAGACCGCCTGGCTGCAGCTGCAGGTGCATTTTATCATCACCCCGGAGCTGACTTGCTTATAATTGATGCAGGCAGCGCCCTTACAGTTGATCTTGTTTCCGGAGGTATTTATCTGGGCGGGAGCATCTCACCCGGGATGGCCATGAGGTTCCGGGCTCTGCATGAGTTTACGGGCCGTCTGCCGCTGGTGACAAAGAGGAGCGGGTTCACCTTTCCGGGAAAAACAACGGAAGATGCCATCGCAGGAGGGGTTATCATGGGTCTGGCATATGAAATAATTGAGTATATTCGCACATTCGAGGAAAAGCACCCTAATCCCGTAACGGTCATCACGGGCGGAGACGGCGGTATGATCACCCCGCTCACCGGCGGCAAAGCGCAGCACTACCCGGACCTTGTGACGGAGGGTTTGAACTTTTTACTGGAAACAAATGTATAAGAACATAAAAGTCAGTCTGATATGTCTCCTCGCCCTCCTGTCATCAGGAGTGGCCGGTCAGAAAAATGTATACTCACCTTTCGCGAGATACGGCATTGGTAACCTCGAGCAGTTGGGGACCTTCAGGACGCGGGCCATGGGAGGCATCAGCAGCGGGATAAGAGACAACCTTACTCTGAACTACCTGACGCCGGCATCATACAGCAGCATTGACACCACCTCCTTCATATTCGATTTCGGACTGGACTATGGCATGGTAAGACTGAAGGGTGACGGACTGGAATACACATCGCAGGATATGACATT
The DNA here is from genome assembly GCA_964530645.1 of uncultured Rikenella sp. Classification (GTDB taxonomy): domain Bacteria; phylum Bacteroidota; class Bacteroidia; order Bacteroidales; family VadinHA17; genus SR-FBR-E99. Next base: position 8,578 of record CAZHAI010000066.1, read on the forward strand.
CTCACATCTTATGATGGGGTTCCCGATCATGAAGGGCTGGGGAGTGACCGCAGCCGTTCTGCCATTCACCAACGGTTCGTACAACATCAGTTTTCAGTCGCCGGGCACAGGTGTCACCGGCACCATTTACGAGAACCACATTGGCAGCGGTGGATATCAGAAGGTACTTCTCGGCACAGGGTTCAGGCCTCTGCCGCTCCTGTCAGCAGGGGTGAATCTTTTTTACGTATTCGGGGAGGTCACAAGGACAAATGACTTTGTCTTCACGGGTGACAACAACTATTTCAATACAAGAAAGCAGAGCAGTTCAGCACTGAATGGGGTGGGTGTGGACGTGTCAGTTCAACTGATGATACCTGTCTCAGGCAACAGGTTCTTCAATGCCGGGCTGACTTATACGCCAGGTTACAATATGAAGACCAGCAACGAGGATTTTATCCTCAGGTATTCAAATATCCGGACCAACCTGCTGGCTTTCGACACGCTGTCAGTCAGCTCACTCTCAACCACCAGCAGGATGCCGCAGTCACTCAGGGCAGGTTTCTCTCTTGGCAAGCCTGACAAGCTGACTGCCGGGATGGATCTTGTGTATACAAACTGGAGCAAGGCAAACTTTCCCGGTACTGTCGGGACCTATAC
>CAZHAI010000067.1:0-7642 GCA_964530645.1 uncultured Rikenella sp.
GCAGTCGGCAGTCAGCAGTCGGCAGTTTCCTGTATCCGCCGGCTGGCAGATCGGGACGGCAGTCGTATATAATTGAATATCTGTTGACTGGAAACTGATACTTGGCCGTAGGCCATAAAGCATTGTAGAAGCAAGAATCTAATAATAACTTCGCTCGCAGTCAACAAGAAATGGATGTGATAATAATAGCCCGTAGGGCTTAAAGCATTGTAGAAGCAAGAATCTGATAATAACGTTGCTCGTAGAGCATAAAGCATTGTAAATAAAATGTACAGGAAAGAAGATATTCTAAAGGCCCTCAGGATGGTCTCACATCCCGAAAAAGGCACTGACATCGTCACCCTCGGCATGGTTGGAGAAATAACTGTGACAGGCGAGGGCATCGCCATCGTCCTGATCCCGGAAAAATCCAATGATCCGTTCCTGGCATCAATCAAGAGCAGCTGCGTGAGGGCTGTCAAGGAGACCCTCGGCCCCGACGCCGTCATCTCCTCCATCGAGGTGAAGCCAAAGATCGTGGTTGAGAAGACGGTAACCCCGAAGAGAGATGTGCTGCCCGGAGTGAAAAACATAATCGCTGTCTCCTCCGGCAAGGGGGGTGTGGGTAAATCGACAATCGCCGTGAACCTGGCGGTAGCTCTGGCCCGTAAGGGGTATGCCACCGGGTTGCTCGATGCTGATATCTTCGGCCCATCTGTGCCGAAGATGTTCAACGCCGGCGATTACCATCCGGAGGTACGCAGCGAAAATGGCACCGACATCATAATCCCGATGTCAAAATACGGGGTGAAGATACTCTCCATCGGTTTTTTCGTCAAGGGATCCGATGCTGTCATCTGGCGCGGTCCGATGGCCAGCAGCTTCCTCAAACAGCTGATCGGCCAGGGCGACTGGGGAGAGCTTGACTATCTCATCTTCGACCTGCCTCCCGGGACGAGCGACATACACCTCACGCTTGTGCAGGAGGTGCCTGTCACCGGAGCAATCGTGGTGACAACCCCTCAGGAGGTGGCGCTTGCCGATGCCCGCAAGGGAATAGCGATGTTTCGCAGTGAAGCAATCAACGTGCCCGTGCTCGGGCTGGTAGAGAACATGTCATACTTCGAGGCGCCCGAACTGCCGGGGAAAAAATATTACCTCTTCGGCAGGGACGGCGGCAGCAGGCTTGCCGCTGAGAGCGGCACAATGCTGCTGGGACGGATACCCATCGTTGAGAGCATATGCGAGGGAGGCGACTCAGGTACGCCCGTGGCGCTGGGAGACAGTGTCACCGGGGTGGCATTCACTGAACTGGCAGAGACGGTGGTGAGGCAGGTGGAGAACCGCAATGCGGAGTCTGCCCCGACGAAGAGAGTTGAGGTGAAGTGAGCCTGCTGCCGCCGGCCTTAGGCTCATCAATCTTTCTGGCCTCTTTTTCTTAACTTTGGATACTTTTGGGATGCCTCTTCAGTTATAAGAGTATAAACCATATTTGTTGAGATTACGGCATAGGGAATACGCTGCAGCGGTGATCATCATTGCCGCCATGGTTCTTGCCGGATGTTCCGTTGAAAAGAACACCGGCGCGAGCCGTTTTTACAACTCGCTTATCTCCAGGTTTAACATCTGGTTCAACGGAAACGAAGCCTACAAAGCCGGTGTAAACAAGGTCATTACATCGCATCGCGATGACTACAGCGAACTCCTTCCGGTCTTTGAATACTCCTCTGAAGAGTCGGCGCGTGCCGGCACAGGCGACATGGAGCGTGCCATTCAGAAAGCCTCCAAGGTGATAGCCCTACATTCAATCACCGCCCGGCCTGATGAGAAGCAACGCAGGGGCAGCAACGACAGAAGCGATGAGTTTTATGAAAGGAGGGAGTATAACGAATGGGTAGATGACTCATACATGCTCATGGCCAAGGCGCAGTTTTACCAGAAGAATTTCATGGCTGCCAGGTCTTCCTTCTCCTTTGCCTCAAACATAGCAACTGACCCTGACCTCGTCACTGAGGCGGCAATCTGGATGACGCGGATACAGGCCGAGGAGGGAAATTTATCAGAGGCGAACCGTATGATGCAGGAGTTATCAGACCCGGAAAGCTTCTCACGGCCGCTGAGGGCAATGTACTATTCAACCCAGGCCGACATCGCTCTGCGTCAGAAGCGTTACGGCGATGCCGTTGTCCCTCTGACACGTGCAATTGAAAATGCAGGCAGCAATGATACAAGGGTGCGTCTGACCTACCTCCTCGCACAGGTATGCAAGGCAGCCGGTGACAATACGCTTTCAACACGCTACTTCACGAAGGTGCTGAAGATGAATCCTCCCTATGAGCTGGAATTCAATGCAGGCATAAACCTGGCAGGTGTAACTGACATTTCGCACGGTGACGCTGACGACCTGATGAAGACGCTCCGGAAAATGCTGCGCGATTCCAAAAACAAGGATTACCTTGACCAGATCTACTTCGCACTGGGAGAACTGGAACAGCGTATGGGTAACACTGACGAGGCGCTGAAACTGTGGTCGCAGGCAGCCGCCAGCAGTACCGTCAACACACGCCAGAGGGCGCGCTCTTACCTCGCCCTGGCAGGTCACTACTACAGTCAGCCTGATTACATGAAGGCCTGGCTTTACTATGACAGTGCCTCCACAATCATTGACAACCGCTTCCCGGATTATACCATGATCAGCCGCAGAACTACGGATCTGGGTGAGTATGCAGGCTATCACACTATTGTTGTAACTGAGGACAGCCTCCGCCGGGTTGCTGGGATGAGCACCGCAGACCGTGACGCGCTGATCGCAGGAGTGATACGAACGGTGGAGGAGGAGCTGACCAAAGACCGGACCGGTGACGGAGGCGACCGTTACAACATGGGCCAGTATTATGAGAACGAACAGCGTTACCGTGGAGCCATTTCATCCGAGGGTGGATGGTATTTCTACAACCAGGCAGCGCTCACTTTCGGCCGGACGGAATTCAGGCGCCGGTGGGGCGACAGGAGACTCGAAGATAACTGGAGGCGGTCAAATAAGGCACGGGCAGCATTCAGCGGAGCCCTTCAGCAGGAAAATGGCAACGAGGCGGAGCGCACCGACAGTGCCGGAGTGGCACCCGAACGCACGAAGGAGTTCTACCTTCGTAACCTGCCCCTCACTGATTCGCTTATGCAGATATCTGTCATGCGCAGCTCCGAGGCCCTGCTTGGTGAGGGAAAAATTCTGGCCTCACGGCTAAATGATACCCTCTCTGCAGCAGCAGCACTGGAGGAGGCAGCGAAGGATGGCAACAGTGACAATATAAGAGCGGAATCACTCTATGAACTCTACCGCCTGCTCCGCAACAGCGACCCGGCACGGGCAGAGAGACGCAGGGCCGACCTGCTCACATACTTCCCCGAATCAGAATTCTCCCTGATCCTCTCCGATCCCGACTATGTGAACAAACACAGGGAGATGGCAACAAGGGCAGTGCGGAGTTACGAAACCGCATACCAGGCATTCGCCGAAGAGAGATATCCTGAGGTCGAAGCGTTATGTGCAGATGCTTTCAGAAGCTTTCCGGAGGACGAACTGATACCGAAATTCATGCTTCTGGATGCAATGTCTGCCGGAGCAACAGGAGGTGAGCTGGCTTACAAGGCGAAACTCGACTCGCTAGTGGCCCGATTCCCCGCCACTGCCGAAGGCAAAAGGGCTGCAGAGATAATCGACTTCCTGAGGAAAGAGAAACCGGAGATAAGAATTGCTGAGGATACCCGCATTGCAGAGGAGATCTATACTGCGGATACCATCCAGCCTCATTATGTGATCATAATAGCCTCCAACCCGCGGGCGAATATGAACCAGATAGTGTTTGACGTCATTAACTATAACCTCGACAATTATTCAGACAAAAACTACCGTACGGAGGGATCGGCTGTTGACGCCGGGTACCTGCTGATATCCACGGGACCATTTGAAAACGCGCGTGACGCACTCACCTGGCTCAGGGCTTTCAACCCGGAACAGACAATCAGGGAGGCATCCCCGGCCGGCCTTACACTTTATCCTATCAGTCGCGACAACCTGCAGAAATTCAGGGAAGACAAGAATATCGACAGATATACTATCTTTCACTCGAAGGAATATGCAAACCTGCGGTAACGCTATAGACTGACAATGAGAGAAATACGAATCTTATGGGTTGATGACGAGATTGGAGTGCTCCGGTCCCATATCCTCTTCCTCAATGAAAGGGGGTTCGGAACAGACACCTGCCAGTCCGGAAATGATGCCATAAGCATGGTCAGGGAGAAAGCTTATGATATAATCTTCCTTGATGAGCATATGCCGGGTCTGAGCGGTATCGAGACCCTGCGCCGAATCAAGGCCATCAGGCCGACAATACCGGTGGTGATGATCACCAAGAGTGAGGAGGAGGATATTATGGATGCCGCAATAGGCTCACAAATAGCTGATTACCTCATCAAGCCCGTCAAGCCGCAGCAGATACTCATGTCCCTGAAGCGCATACTGAACATTGAAGAGATAGTCACAAAGCAGACTACCACGGTCTTCAGGGAGGAGTTCAGCACCCTCTCGGGGATGATTTCCTCGGCCTCGACATTTGTGGAATGGTGCGATCTGTACCGTCGCCTGACCTTCTGGCAGGGTGAACTGATCAGGTCCTCCGATACCGGGATGCGCGATGTGCTGAGGATGCAGGAGTCAGATGCCAACAGGGCCTTTGCAAAATACGTCTCGAACAACTACATGAGGTGGATCACCGCCGATGCCACCGACAGGCCTCTCATTTCCCCTGCAGTGATGACGAAGCGCATCTTCCCGCTTATAAGCAAAGGGTCGCCTCTGTTTTTCATAGTCGTTGACAATCTTCGCCTCGACCAGTGGCAGACAATTGCAGGTGACCTCAGGCAGATGATGCGAACCGTTGACGAGGAGCTCTACCTGAGCATTCTTCCTACCACAACTCAGTACTAGCGCAACGCACTATTCGCCGGACTTATGCCTGCAGCCATCGGGGAGCTTATGCCTGATTTCTGGATTGACGAGAATGAGGACGAGGGAAAGAACCTGAACGAGGAGAAGCTGCTTGCCAAGAATCTGCAGAGGGCAGGTATTACATGCAAGTGGAGCTATAACAAGATAAGCTCCGATGCGGAGGGAAGAAGTCTCAACGAAAAAATACCCCAGTTGCTGGCCAACGACCTGAACATGGTCGTCTATAATTTTGTCGATATGCTCAGCCATGCCCGGACAGAGAACAACCTGATACGTGACATGACGGGCGATGAGGCCTCATGGCTTTCGCTGACCCACTCCTGGTTCATCCACTCCCCGCTGATCGAGCTTCTCAGGCTTGTCTCGGCCAAAGGAGCCAGGGTTGTAATCACAACTGACCACGGCTCTGTCAGGGTGCAGAAGCCCATCAGGGTTGTAGGCGACAGACAAACGTCGATGAACCTGCGTTATAAGACCGGGAGGAACCTCGACTACAATGCCAGGGAGGTATTTGAAATCAAGGAGCCTGGAAAAGCTGGTCTGCCAATGAGCAATATCTCGTCAAGGTATATCTTCGCCTGCGCCAATGATTTCCTGGTCTATCCCAATAACTACAACCATATTGTCTCATACTACCGGGACTCCTTCCAGCACGGAGGCATCTCGATGCAGGAGATGCTGCTTCCGCTTGTCTCGCTGGAACCGGTTTGATTTGCTATTTTTGCAGCATGAAGATCGTGGTCACCGACAAAAGCCGGCTGCGTGAGGCGGCGAGACACTTCCTGAAAGAGACGGCAGGCAGCAGGCTGATTGCAGTTTACGGACGCATGGGATCAGGCAAGACTACATTCATCAAGGCAGTATGCCAGGAGATGGGAGTTACTGACACGGTCACCAGTCCCACATTCACACTGGTCAACGAGTACCGCCGTCCCGGCGCCGGACCGGTGTATCATTTCGACTTTTACAGGATAAAGAAGATAACCGAGGTGTTCGACTTCGGCATCGAGGAGTATTTTGATTCCGGAGAGACCTGCTTCATGGAGTGGCCGGAGCTGATCGAACCGCTTCTTCCGCCCGGTACGCTTCGCATCGCCATCACCGTTGAACCTGACGGGAGCAGGATTATTGAGACTGTATCCGGACCTCCGGAAGAGACTTCACTCTGATTTACCCGCCCTCTGGCGCAGGATTCAATATGATCGTTCTGCCCCTTCTGCTGTGATCTCACACTGAATTATCCACTTCGATCAGTTATCTGTGCGATTAAAATCTTAATTTTGGTCTTGCGGGATTTTTCCTCCGTCAAACCTTTAAAACGAAGCCAGATGAATGAACCGTCCAGAAGCGCGTTCATGCCGCACGAAGAGCTCATAGAGAAAGCCGTTTGCAGGAAACAGATATCCATCGGGATACCTCATGACTTTCAGGACGGCGAGAAACGAATCGCTCTGACCCCTGAGGCGGTAAAGATCCTTACCGACACAGGCAATGAGGTCTTCATGGAGCGGGGAGCCGGTGCAGATGCCGGCTTCACGGATATGGAATACAGTGACAACGGCGCGGTTGTGGCTGACACCGCCGAGATTGTCTACAATTGTGACATAATAATTAAGATTGCCCCCTTCACATCAAAGGAAGCCTCCCTTCTCAGGGGCGGACAGATTATAATCTCCTTTATGAACGCCGCAACAATGGGAGATGATACACTCTCCGTTATGATGCGCAAGAGGGTGACAGCCCTGGCAAGTGAAATAATCAAGGACAGCGATGGCATGTTTCCTGTGGTTGAATCAATGAGTGAGATCAGCGGCATCACCTCGGTGCTTCTGGCTTCGGAATATCTCAGCACCACCTCCGGAGGCAAGGGAGTGATGCTCGGGGGGGTGACAGGGGTGACTCCGACGGAGGTTATAATTGTCGGCGCCAATACCGCAGGCGAATATGCTGCAAGGGCGGCATTGGGACTCGGCGCCATCGTGAAGGTGTTCGACACGTCTGTGCACCGTCTCCGTAACTTCCAGAACCTGCTCGGACAACGGTTATACACCTCGACATTCCATCCGCAGGTGCTTCAGAAAGCATTGAAATCGGCTGACGTACTGATTGGTGCCGTCTCCAACAACATACTCACACCATGGTTCTATGTCACTGAGGATATGGTCCAGGGGATGAAGCGCGGATCGGTGATCATCGACCTCAGTGTTGACACCGGGGGATGTGTCGAGACAGCCGAGCCAAGGGCGCTGAAGGATCCGATCTACGAAAAGCACGGGGTAATCCACTATTCGGCATGGAACCTGCCATCAAGGGTGCCAAAAACAGCATCCATCGCCCTGAGCAACGTCTTCAGGCCGCTGTTGCAGGAGATAGCCGATGCCGGGGGCATAACGCCTATGCTCAAGTTCAACAACGGACTGAGGAGCGGGGTTTACATCTATAACGGTATCCTCACCAACGAGGTTCTGGGCCATAAGTTCGGGATACTCCCAAAGGACATCAACCTGCTTCTGGCAGCCTTTTGAGGATCAGGCCATACACTATCGTCTGAGGGGCTGAAGGTCTGAGGGTCTTGCAGTTGGCTGTAGGCCATAAAGCATTGTAGCACAGCCCATTCCCCCGCACTTTGGCCGTAGGCCATAAAGCATTGTA
>CAZHAI010000067.1:7742-9208 GCA_964530645.1 uncultured Rikenella sp.
CATTGTAGCACAGCCCATTCCCCCGCACTTTGGCCGTAGGCCATAAAGCATTGTAACCGACGGCTGGTTAAAGCCAGGTCAGGACGGCTTCCCTGCCCGACTGACTGATCCTTGCATTTCGCCCCAGGTAGATTGCCCTGTTATCACTAATGTGACCTGCCGGAAAATTGAATACTACCGGGTAATCATAGCCGCTGACAACGTTCATCACAACCTCCCCGACAGTCTGATTGAAAACATGCTCACCCTCGGTGATCTTCTCCATCCCTCCCACCAGCAGTGCCGAAAGGTTTTTCAGGAGACCTGCCATCCGCATTGCCACCAGCATTCGGTCAAGATGGTAAAACTGTTCGCCAATCTCCTCGATAAAGAGGATTGCGCCGTCGGTGTCAGGTTGTGCAGGGGTCCCGTGAAGGCTGTAGATCAGAGAAATATTTCCTCCCGTTACCCGGCCGGAGACATCGAATGATGCTTCGCTCTGCGTGGTCCATCTCACAGGATCAGGCGAACCGGTCAGGGCATTGACCATTGTCGAGTAGCAGAGCGGCGAGCACTCCGGGTTTGAGTAGTTGAGCGGCATCTCGGCATGCAGCGAGGCGATGCCGCATACGTTGTTGAGCCACATGTGCAGTGAAGTGATATCGCTGTACCCCACGTACCACTTCGGGTGCCTCTTCAATGCGGTGAAGTCGATCCGGTCAACAATCCGTGTCATGCCGTAGCCGCCGCGTGAACAGAGTACTGCCTTTACGTCAGGGTCATCGGTTGCCCTCTGGATGTCCTGAAGCCGTTCGTTTTCGTTCCCTGCGAAGGGGCCGCAGCGGGTGAAGACATGATCTCCCAGGGTTACCCTGAAACCTGAACCTTCAAGAATCCGGACCGCTTTCCGGACCAGATCCTCCTCTATATGACTGGCGGGGGTGATTATCTCAATGCGGTCGCCCTCCCTTAGGTATGGCGGTATGACTTGTGATTTCATTATTATGCAATATGGTGACCGTATCAAAAATAGTCATTTCATGAGAGAAATCCCGCAGCAGTTGTAAAGAGCCTGTCGAATGTACGGTCAACCTTGTCAGCCTTCTCACCGGCAAGTACCGGGAAAGGGGATTCATGCGAGCATGGGTATTCGGTATCCCATATCTGATGATCTGCCCCGCTGAGCGCCTCCCGCACTGCGTCGGGCGGTATGACCTGGTCGCCTGCGAGGGAGACAGCCTTCAGCCTCCCCTCCCATTTGCTGAAGGGTCTGCCGCGAAGTGCTTTCAGGCGCTGCAGGGATGTCATTGCATAAAAAGCCTCCCCTTCCGGAGTGTCATTCATCAGTCCTGCAAAACGGTCCCGGTCCCTGCTACCACCTCCTGCCGGCCATCCGAGATAAAAGGCCAGCAGCATCTCGAAAGCCCTGCTGTCCATTATCAGTTTCGAGGTGCCGTTCATCATGCTGAAGGCGCTTCCCCCGCAGA
>CAZHAI010000068.1:0-9185 GCA_964530645.1 uncultured Rikenella sp.
CATTTGGCATTGTCAACACAATGCTCATGTCTGTCCTTGAGAGGACGCGTGAGCTTGGGATGCTTTCAGCAATCGGGATGAACCGCCGCCGGATATTCGTGATGATAATGCTTGAATCTATCTTTCTTTCAATTGTTGGCGGTTTCGCAGGAATGGGCATCAGTGCCGCCGTAATCGGGATTACCGGAAAGACTGGGATCAACCTGGTCAAATACGCGGAGGGAATGGAAGCCTTTGGCTACTCTGCCAATCTCTATCCCACAATAGGTGCGGATTTTTTTATAATGCTGACCGTGATGATCGTAATCACAGGCATACTGTCAGCAATCTATCCGGCACGAAAGGCATTGCAGCTGAACCCGGTTGAAGCATTAAGAGGAGAATAACGATAAAAAACGCAATACAATGAAAGTAGTTGAAATCAACGATGTCTGCAAGACCTATCATGATACGGAGGTTGAGGTAAAGGCCGTCAACGGGGTGACACTCAGCTTTGAAAAGGGCGATTTTGCGGTGATAGTAGGCCCGTCAGGGTCCGGTAAGACAACTCTTTTAAACCTCATTGGCGGGCTTGACCAGCCCACTGCCGGGGAGATCATCGTTGCCGGTCACCGTCTCTCGGAACTGAGGCCGTCAGAGCTGATAGATTTCAGGATGGAGCATGTAGGCTTCGTTTTCCAGTCGTATAACCTGATTCCCGTACTTACCGCTTCGGAGAATGTTGGATTCATCCTGAACCTCCAGAAGTGGCCGAAGGAAAAGCGGCAGGCACGCACCGAGGAGATGCTCGCCTCAGTGGGACTCTCGGACCGTCGCAACAGCCGTCCGTCGCAGCTCTCCGGCGGCCAGCAGCAGCGAGTGGCAGTAGCACGCGCACTCGCACCCCGCCCTGAGTTTATCCTGGCCGACGAACCCACGGCAAACCTCGACTCAAAATCTGCGGAATCCCTTCTTGACATCATGGAAAAGCTCAACCACGAGGAACAGATGACATTCATCTTTTCAACGCACGATGCAAGGGTCATGAAACGGGCACGCCGTGTAATAACTCTTGAGGACGGGAAGGTTGTGTCGGATAAAAGAACAAATCATAATTCATGAACCGAAAAATCCTGCCTGTAATCTTACTGCTGGCTTTGAGTTTCTCAGTGCAGGCGCAGGAGCCCGTGACCGGCACTCCGGAAGAGACCCCTGGCACGCAGGGTAATGAGTGGTTCTCTGCAGGGGGATATGCCACCTGGCTGCATACGGCCATGTTCGAAGATCCGGCTGATGACTGGGTAAACAGCAGCATGCTTCATAACCGGCTCAATTTCAAGGCTTATGCCGGAAGCAATGTCACCTTTGCCCTGGAGATAAGGAACAGGTTCGTCACCGGTGACATGGTCCGGCTTGACCCGGCATATATTCCGGGCCTTTCCGCTGATCCCGGCTGGGCGGACCTTTCGTGGAACGTGTCAAAGGGCAACTCCTACGTGCTGAACATGATGATCGACAGGGCGTATATTGACTTCACGGCAGGCAGCCTGCAGATCAGGGCAGGCAGGCAGCGAATCAACTGGAGCCAGGCCCTCATCTGGAATCCAAATGACATATTCAACACCTATTCTTTTTTTGATTTCGACTATGCAGAGAGACCGGGCAGCGATGCCCTCCGGCTGACCTGGTCCACAGGCCCTGCATCTGCAGTGGAGGCAGCAGTGAAGATAGACGGCAGCAACCGCATCACAGCTGCAGCCCTGGGCCGCTTCAGCCTCCTGAACACTGACCTGCAGCTCCTTGCCGGGGTGACAGACGATGAGTATTTCACTGCCGGCACCGGTTTTTCGGGAGCAATCGGGTCGGTATCGGTAAGGGGAGAGGCTACCCTCTTCGCTCCCATTGGAGAAGCTTCCGGAGAGGAGAGCAACTTCATAGCAACCCTTGGCATTGACAAAGCCTTCTCCGACAAGGTGACGACGCTGGTGCAGGTTATGTATTCAGGCAATCCCGTTGACCTGACCGGTTTCACGGAGCTCTACGGGGGCGGACTGACAGCCAGGCAACTGGCCTTTTCAGAATTCAGCGCTGCTGCCCAGGTTGCGTGGACACCGGTTCCGCTGCTGAACATCTCACTTGCAGCAATATGGTTCCCTGACCTCGACGGCTTCTATGCCGGCCCCTCAGTTGACCTTTCTCTTGCAGAGAACGTCGACCTGACAATCCTCTGGCAGCATTTCAACAGCACGATATCAGAATTGGAAACGAAGCTGAATCTAGGGTTCCTGAGGTTCAGATATAGTTTCTAGAATTTTCATACTTTTACGGAGTAAAACCGTAAGTATGTCACTTGTCCATGAACTTGAGAAATCCGGAAACTGGTTATTCCGAAGAAGAAGCTGGTTACCGCTGACAATACTTATTCCCGCGGCCTCATATCTGTTCATCGCAAACCGCAGCGTAATCTACTTCAATTACACATGGGAGATAATCTGCATCCTTGTTTCAGTGGCAGGAGAACTACTTCGGTCGTTTACAGTCGGATACGTGCCGCGTAATACCTCGGGACGCAACGTAATTGACCAGCTTGCAGATGATCTTAACACAACCGGACTATATTCAGTCGTCCGCCATCCTCTCTATATCGGCAACTTCCTTATGTGGCTGGGGCCCGTGCTGTTCCTGAGATCGGTATGGTGGGTTATAATCTTCATCCTGGCCTACTGGCTCTACTATGAGCGTATCATCTTTGCCGAAGAGCAGTACCTGCGCCGCAAGTTCGGTGAGACATATGACAGCTGGGCCTTCCGCGTCAAAGCGGTAATCCCCTCATTCAGGCGCTACGTGAAGTCACTGCTTCCCTTCTCGTTCAGGAACGTTCTCAAGCGCGAGTACAACAGCATAGCCAATATTTTCGTTGTGTTCGCATTCCTGGATCTCTGCCGCAACATCTCGGTCACAGGCCGGTTTTACCTGGAGCCGATGTATGTCACGCTCCTCGTTGCTGCCCTTATCTTCTGGGCCATTATCCGTTACCTGGTAAAGAGGACGAAGTTCCTCTACGTGGAAGGCCGGTAGCCTGCACACCGGGGACTCTTACCTGTCCCTTGCACCAAGGAAAAGCATGATGTAATAGATCAGCGTGGCCAGTGAGCCGAGGGCTGCGATCACGTATGTATATGCGGCCCACTTAAGTGCATCCTGTGCCTTGTCATGTGTTCCCGAATAAGTTATTCCTGCATTTGCAAGCCAGGCAAGCGCCCTCTTTGATGCATTTATCTCCACCGGGAGGGTAATGACGCTGAAAAGCGTTGTAATTCCGAAGAGCACGATACCTATAAGCAGTATCTCCGGCCTCGAGTTGAGAAGTACCAGCCCTGCTATCAGCACCCACTGTATCCAGTTGGAGGCGAAACTAACAACAGGAGCCAGCTTGGATCTCATTCCCAGCCATGCATATGACTGCGCGTGCTGCAATGCATGTCCCGTCTCGTGGGCAGCAACTGCTGCGGCAGCCACGCTGGCACCGGAATAGACGCCGCTGCTGAGGTTGATTGTCTTTTTGAGAGGATTGTAGTGGTCGGTGAGTTCGCCAGCAACACTGTGTACCGTAACGTCAGTCACACCGCTGTCGCGAAGCATCTTCTCGGCCACGTCGCGACCGGTCATTCCCGATGCGATGGGCACCTTTGAATAGGCCCTGAATTTCGATTTGAGCCTGGCGCTGACAACCCAGCTCAGCACCATGAAGACTATGAATATTATCCAGTATGCACCGTTGTGTAAGAACATTGTTTCCATTTATCAAGACTTGATTTAAGTTTCCCTGAACTTCAACAAAACACCTGCCATTATCAATAAGTTCTGAAAAGAGGTCATTTTGTCATGCCTAATCAGCTTATCTTTGGAGGCGATGTTGAAGAGCGTTTCAAAGATATTATCTTTTTTGCTTCTCATACCGGTCTGGTTTTACCGGGGGTTTATCTCTCCGTGGACACCTCCGTCGTGCCGTCATGTGCCCACCTGTTCACAGTACGCCATTGATGCCTTCAGGATGCATGGCCCGTTGACCGGATTTGTAATCTCCACAGGCAGGATCCTTCGATGCAGGCCCGGCGGCACGCACGGCTTTGACCCGGTTCCGCGGTTCATCTTCAGGAGATACCACCCGGAAGGCATGCAGGCGCGCCGCGCTGCAAGGTGCAACAGGCTGAAAGTGAGAGATTAGAAAGATAGTTTTTCCCTTAACATTTTATACCCTGCCCGGCTTACCGGGATCTTCTCGCCCGATTTGAGGACGGCAACATAGTTATCCTTGCTGTATGGCTCAAGGCGGGTAATATGTTCGACGTTGACAATGTACGACCTGTGCACTCTCATGAAGAGGCTCGGGGGAAGGTGATCCTCATAGTACTTCATTGTTTTCGGCTTCAACGCCTTTCCCTCACTGTAATATATCATCACGTAATCATCCTCCGCAGCAAGGTAGGAGACATTATTGAGGGGGATGATCTTGATTCCCGCGCCCTTCCTGAATACGATCCTGGTGAGCAGCCCTTCGGCTTCCGAGGCTGCGGCAACAAGTTTGTCCAGTTTTTCAACCTCCGGTGTTTCTTTTTCAAGGCGGTTCACTGCCTTGGAGAGGGCATCATCGAACCGTTCCTTCGAGAAAGGCTTGAGGAGATAGTCAACCGCGTTCAGCTCAAACGCCCTGATTGCATACTGGTCAAATGCCGTAGTGAATATCACCTCCGGTTTCTCATCAATTACCTCAAGCAGCTCGAAGCCTGTCAGTTTTGGCATCTGGATATCGAGAAATATCAGATCCGGGTGCTTTTCCTTTATCTCCCTTGCACCGCAGAACCCGTCTCCGCACTCACCGATAACCTCTATCTCAGGATGGTCCGAAAGCATATACCTGACCAGCTCCCTGGCAGGGGCCTCGTCCTCAATTATCAGTGCTCTTATTGTTTTCATCTGTTTGTGATTCAATGTTTCATGACTTACGGAACGGAAACCTCAACACCACTGTAAAGCTTGTGTCTCCGCGGTTAACGGTGATATCGGCCCTGTCGCCGAAGAACAGCTCAAGCCTGCTGCTTACGTTCTTCAGTCCTATCCCTGCTCCCTTCTTCGTGACAACAGAGTCGGGATCGACATTGTTTGTCACTGTAATCACCACAGTCTCGCCTTCTGTCCTGGCAGTTGTCTTTATTACAACCTCTTCGGTTGATTCATAAACCCCGTGCTTGACCGCATTCTCATAGAGGGGCTGGAGGAGCATTCCCGGCATCAGTGCGGAGAGGCATTCGGGACTGATGTCCTCTTCAATCACCAGGCGTTCGCCGAAGCGGACCTTTTCAATCTGCAGATAGAGCCTCAGGCTCTCCATCTCGTTGCCCAGGGTGACCGGCTGCTCGTTCCTCGAGGAGAGGGAGTAGCGCATGAAGTCCGACAGTTTCACTATCATATCCCTGGCCTTTAACGGGTTGGTGACGGTGAGCGAGCTGACGGAGTTGAGGCTGTTGAAGAGGAAATGTGGGTTTATCTGTGACCGGAGCATCTTCAGCTCGCCTTCGCGAACCTGGGTCTCGAGCTGTGACTGCCTGGCCGCCTTCTCAGCAAGTCTAGTTGCGCTGAGGAAGAGATAATAGACAAGTATCATCATGAAGAAGATCAGCACACCTGCCGTAGCCCTGAAGACAAGCACGGAGTGCCAGAAGATGTCATAATCTACCTTTTCGGTTACCATGGCCCTTACGATGAACCTCGAGCCTAAAAGCCATATAGCAAGAGTGAAAGAGCCTGTCAGAAGTACATTGAATATGGATGTGTAGAGCGGATTTTCGTCTTTAAGCAGGAATCTGACCGGGAACCACACAGCCAGACCGAGCAGACCAAATATAACCATTGAAACCAGACCGTCGGTGATGGCCACCTCGGTCCGGCTCCCGTACACGAAATGAATGAGAAGAGACTGGCCTGCTGCCAACATCAGCCAGGCCAGCCACCATACAAGCAGCCTCGTTCTGTTCTCCAGTAACGGATGCTTCATTTCCTATTTGTAACTTTTGATCTCTCCCCCTCCGAATATCACGGTACCTCTGATAATCAGCGACCTCGTGTTGTCCCTGATAACATCACCCCTCATCTTCCTGCTGTCAGAAAATCCCCCGAGGATGGGAGTAACGTCAATCAGCACGTTCCAGTTGTCAGGGACAATGATCGTCGTGCCTCCAAATATACATGTAATTTCGATTACATTATCTCCGGGGGCAAGTGATGACCTTGTCAGGTCAACCTCTCCCCCTCCGAAGATTGAAGTGACTTTTCCGCCCTGAAAATTTTCGGTGATTAACTGCCTCTCCGCACCGCTGAAGATGTTTACATAATCGATGTAATCAGCCTTATTGGAACTTGAAAAGTCGAGTTTTTTGACCAGTCTCCTTGAATTCATCAGGAGCACCACACCAATAACTATGAACAGTGCGGGCCAGAAGAAGTTAAACGACCTGAAGAAATCGGTGAAAAGCTCCGGTATAAGAAAGAAGCCGCCGACTGAGATCAGCACAATCCCGGGGGTTTTATTGTCCGAGCCCGTAAGGGTTATCACGCCGATTGCTATCAGCAGCATCTGCCAGCTGAATAATATGTCGTCAATGAAGTGATCGAGAGGTTCGGGAAGCACCGAGGATTTCTTGACCATCAGTATGAGACCGGCGATGATCAGCAGAATCCCGATTATCAGCCTGCTGGATGTTTCCGGGTTACGTCCCGGCTTTTTCAGTTCGTTTTCCATTTTTGTATGTTTTAGATGGTTCTATTGTTTGAATTTACTTGTGAGGGGCTTAATCATGAAAGCCACTCCTGCCAGGACAAGTACGGCAGGCCAGAATATTTTTTCATATGGTTCCGTGAGCTGTACGTTCATATCCGGCAACAGGAACCAGAACCCGATGGCGAACAGCACAACGGCTGAAACCAGCTCGAGGCTGATCAGTGACCACAGCCCGAAGAAAATGAGCAGCATCTGCCAGGTGAAGTAGTCAGAGATCTCTCCCAGCTTTAACAGGTCGAGCTTGGCAACAATCATTATGATTCCGAGTGATATCAGGAACTTTGCTATGCCGATGAACGGGTTACCGTGTTTGTCTTTCATATCGCGGGAATTGAATTTTCGGATCAAAAATATTATGTATTGAGAAGCCGGTACAACTCATTTCGGCCGGGGGCGGATATACATCGGTGAACAGCGAACAAACCGGGCGGTGTTACTTTTTTGTTGATAATTTTTTTTATTGGAAGAGGATTCCTAATTTTGCAGACCGAAAAAATGGGAGATGCCCGGATTATATTCCATACCGCTAGCCGGACTGAAGGAAGCCAGATACACCTATGAATTCATGATAGGCGACGACTTTTTCAAAGGCTTTGAGGGATCGGAGATTAAGAGGGGAGAGTTCAAAGCGGTTGTGGATCTTCAGAAGAGTTCCACCCACCTTGAGCTTGACATCGTGATCAACGGTCGTGCCGAGGTGATGTGTGACAGGTGTCTGGAAGCCTTTTACATGCCTCTCTCGTCTGCCAACAGGCTTTTCGTAAAGCAGGGCAGGGAGTGGGAGGAAGAGGATCCGGACCTGGTTACAATGCCGCTGGATGAACATGAACTGGATATGAGTCAGTATTTCTACGAATACATCCACCTGGCTTTACCCATTAAGCGGATTCACCCTGATGACGGGGATGGCAACAGCACCTGCGATCCCGAAATGATCAGGAAACTAAATGATCATCTTCTTCACGGTGAGGCTGAACCCGATCCGCGCTGGGATGGTCTTAAAAAGCTGACAAGGAATAATTAACTCAATTCATTACTGCGATGCCAAATCCAAAACACAAACACTCCAGTACCAGGAGAGACAAAAGGAGGACACACTACAAGGCTGTGGCTCCTACGGTAGCTGCATGCTCCAACTGCGGATCAGCCCATCTCTATCACAGGGTCTGCCCTGAGTGCGGGTATTACAGAGGTAAGCTTGCTGTTGAAAAGAAGACGACAGCCTGACCGGCTTCCCGTTCAAACACAGTGAACGATGAAGATAGGTCTTGATGCAATGGGGGGCGATTTTGCTCCCGATGCTGTCGTTGAGGGTGCTGTTGATGCACTCGGACAGCTGCCGTTCGGAGACCGGATTGTACTTATCGGTGACAACGGTTTGATAAGGAAGAAGCTCGCATCAATGAATGCCGAGCCTTCGCTCTTTGATATAGTGCCAACAACACAGGTGATAGAGATGTCTGATCACCCTGCGAAAGCATTTTCGCAGAAGAGGGATTCCTCAATTGCTGTGGGTTTTGGCATGCTCAAGAGCAAACTCATTGACGGATTTGCAAGCGCAGGAAACACAGGCGCCATGATGGTCGGCGCCAGCTATACTGTCAATGTGATACCGGGCGTCTACAGACCTGCACTTGCAGCACTGATGCCAAACATCAGCGGCAAGTCTTCAATAATACTCGATGTGGGGATCAACCCTGACAGCAAGCCCGATGTACTGCTTCAGTACGGAATGCTGGGCAGCGTATATGCCAGGTACGTTCTGGGAATTCATAACCCGACCGTAGGCCTGCTGAACATCGGGGTGGAGGAAGCCAAGGGATCTGCGGCAGTGAAGGCTGCACATTAATTGCTTAGCGAAAGCAATGATGTAAACTTCAGCGGGAATATCGAAGGTCATCATCTCTTTACCGATGAGATGACCGACGTGATTGTTTGTGACGGCTTCGTGGGTAACGTTATTCTTAAAATGGCTGAGAAATTTTACGTGGTGGCAAAATCAAAAGGCATCAGCGACAGTTTCTTTGACAGACTCAATTTCGAAGTGGTGGGGGGTACGCCGGTTCTCGGCATAAATGAAAACGTAGTGGTCGGTCACGGTATATCAAACCGTACCGCCATAATGAACATGATTCTCCAGACCCGCGATGTCGTGCATGCTGATCTTGCCGGAAAGATCAAGGAGGCATTCGGAGCATGACGAAAATCAGGGCATCAGTTACAGGCATTAACGGCTGGACGCCGGAGTACCGGCTAACCAACCAGGAGCTCTCGGAGATGGTTGAGACCACCGATGAGTGGATCATGCAGCGCGTCGGGATCAAGGAGAGAAGAATCCTCAAGGGAGAAGGCCTTGGCACATCCGACC
>CAZHAI010000069.1:0-9097 GCA_964530645.1 uncultured Rikenella sp.
AATACCGGATTCGGCAGGTATCAAACAGATGGGCATGGGTTGCGCCGGATTCGATACTGCCTCCTTTTTTCTCAGCGCTTCAGTTGACTTTGACAACCACGTAATCCTCCTCTTTCAAAACGGTGTCTTTCAAAATTATACAGCCGATAACCCTCCGTTGCAAAACAAAAAGTATTCACCTGCAGCCACTGACCCTGACGATTCGGCACTCTACCTCATTGACGAAAACTGGCAGGCTTACTCCTATAAAAACAGGGAACTGAAACTCCTGAGCAAAGGTCCGGTCTATGAAATAAACCTCATAAACGGAAAGCCGGTCTTCTTATCCTATTCAAGCCAGTATGATTCAATCCCGAAACCATTCTACTGGGAAGGAGGTAACCTGGCCTTCTTCTTCCGTGACAGGGAAGGCACCTCCTGGGCCGGTACCGAAACCAGCATCTACAGGCTGCTGTCGGATGCATTCGTTGAATATGACAAGCAAAACGGCCTGCCGGAAGAGACCTGGGCGCTTGCAGCTGATCCCCGTGGCGGCCTCTGGGCAGGGACAATAGACGGCGATATGAAATACTTTGACGGGGAGAAATTCATTGAGATTGAGCAACTCCACAGACAGTTTGACAAACCAGCCGCCTTCTTCCGCGGCAGCACCACCCTCAGCAACGGGGAGGTCTGGTTCTCAACGATTGATGGAGTTATAATCTGGGATGGTAAAAAGTTCAGAAAGCCCTATATCGGACCTGGCTCATACCAGGTTTGCATTATCTACGAGGACCCGGTTGACAAAAGCGTGTTCGTTGGAACTGACCAGGGACTCATTCACATCAAGGGCGACAAAGTCACAAATTATGATCAGATGTCGTGGCCCGGCTATGGCATCGTGGAGGGTGTGGCGCGTGACCATGACGGCAATTACTGGCTCGCGGGCCACTACGGGGTGGTCTTCTTCGACGGGAAGAACTTTGTTCCGTTCCGCTCTGCCCCTGCCCCGGCTGAGATGGTCTGGGGTGTGGTCTGTGATTACATGGGAAATATCTGGAGCGCAGGCTCTGACGGACTGTTTATCTGTTATCCTGACGAGCCGGAGTTCAATGAGGCCCTCCCCGAAGTGGTCAACTTCCCTGCCAACGTCATACGTGACATCGGCGGAAACAGGCTGCTTGTAGGCCGTATGATGGACATCTGCATCATAGACCTTAATAAGTATTATGCGGGACAGTCTGATTATTACATCGTTATAGATCGAAACCGGGGTTTCGTGGGTAATGACTGCCAAGACAACGGCATAGTGAAGGATTCCGACGGGCAGTGGTGGATACTCACTTCAGACAAGCTGATCCGGTTCGATCCTGACAGAATCACCAGGAACAATCATCCGCCCAGGAGCCACATCACCAGCGTCGAGATACCCGGCGAAACAACCGACTGGATTACGGCTCTTGACTCTTCGCTGTTCTATGACAGCCAAAGCACATTGAAAATAAGGGGAAGGAGCAACAACATCAGAATAACCTATACGGGCATCTCCACAAGGAACCCTGAAAACCTCACATTCCAGACCCGGATGACAGGTTTTGATGAGAGCTGGTCACAAAAGACATCCGAGCGTTCGGTTATCTACTATGATCTTCCACCCGGGAACTACACATTTGAGGTGCATGCAATCAACGCTGACGGCGTGATGTCTGAAATTCCTGACAGCCTGATAATAAGCGTCGTCCCCACATTCTTCCAAAATGTTTTTACATTGATCATAATGTCGTTGCTGGCGCTGGCGGTGATTGTTTTAATCTCCTGGCAAATCAGGAAAAACGTTGCAGAGAGGAGGGTGGCGGCAGCACGGCAGCAGGCTGAGACATACAGGTTGCAACTCAACTCGGTGATAAAGCAGTTTGACCCCCATTTCACATTCAATGCAGTCACCTCTGTCGGGTCTTTGATAATGAAGGGCGAAAAGGAAAAAGCGTACAACTATTTCATTAAGCTTTCAACCCTTCTTCGGTCAATCATCACAGACAGCGGCGTCCTGCTCAGGCCGCTGGAGAAGGAGCTTGAGTTTGTTACCAGTTACTGCGAGCTTCAAAAACTGCGCTTCGGAAACAGGTTCGAGTTTAAGATCAATGTCTCTCCGGATGTAAGCCAGGCCACCCCGGTCCCGAAAATGATAATACAGTCGTTCGCCGAGAATGCAATCAAGCATGGCCTTGAGAACAAAAAAGGGCAGGGAGAAATGGAGATTAGTATCAGGAATCTCGAGGAGGGGGTGGAGGTTACAATTCGAGACAACGGCATTGGCAGGGCGGCAGCAGCGGAAATGCGCACACACGGTGCAGGAACGGGACTGAAAAATATCGCCGGTATTGTGGATGCAATTAACAAGGCAAACAAGGAGAAGATCACATTCGCCCTGACCGACCTTTTTGATAGTGGAAGGGCAGCCGGCACGGAGGTACGAGTATTCCTTCCGTACAACTACTCACTCAATATCCCTTCAGAATTATAACATATGAATTACCCAAAACCTGATAACATGGAGCACCCTAAAATCAGAGCAATGATCGTCGAAGACGAACCGGAGGCACTTGATCTTCTGTCAGGACTGCTTGAAGGAACAGGACTTGCGACTGTCATAGCATCCACCACCGAGCCTTCGGAAGCAATAGGCCTCATTGTAACGCATGAACCGGAGATACTGTTTCTCGACATCAGGATGCCGGGGTTTTCCGGATTTGACATACTCAATGAACTAAACAGTATCGGTACTGCTATGCCGCATGTCGTTTTCACCACTGCCCACGATGAGTACGCCATAAAAGCGTTTGACTATGCCGCATTTGATTACCTGCTGAAACCAATTGACCCGGATCGCCTTACCGCCACACTTATCCGGCACAACGCGGCCTCCAACCTGTCAAGCGGCAACAGCCAGAGTAACGGGCATGGCAACGGCATCGGCCCTGATAACGGCAACAGTAACGGCAACGGCAAAAAGACAGAACCAGACCGTCAGCCATCTCTTTTAAACAATGAAAAGATCCTTATTTTCCGTGGGGTCACCGGGGTCACATTCATTGATACGGATGATGTTGTATTCATTACAGCCGATGGCAACTATTCCAGTTTTCATTTCATCTCCGGCAGGATTGAGACCGTGACGGCCCTCATCGGTAACGTCGAGATGCATCTGGGCAAACAGTTCTTCAGGACAGGCAGATCCTGCATCATCAATACAGCCTACCTGGCAAGGATAGACATGAAGCAGATGACATGCGTATTCATAAGGGGCGAAAGGGAATACCGTTGCGAGATCTCACGTGACAAGGTCAAAATGTTAATGGATCACATGAAAAGCCGTATCTCCGAAAGCTAAACTTTTAATAAGTATTGCATAATCCGCAAAAATGGTCCTTCCATACTTTAGGACCCGCCTTTCATACAATTGGCCGTTTTTTGCTTTGGCATGAGTAAAATTTACCCAATCTTTAACCCGTTAATTCAATTGACGGCAGAATAGGGTTTAATTGAAAACAATGACAGGTGGTTCTTCCCCCCATTTCCCTGTCATGCCACACAGATCACTTAATTGAGGTCTGTGTGGCGCGTTTTTTAGGGGGTTCCCGAATCAGCATCCGGACTATGCATCGGTGGCGCCGGGTTCCGGCAAAAAGACCGGATATTGTAGCGGGGACTCTGAGAGTCCCCGCTACGTTGATCAGAGATCAATTTTCATTACCCATACATAGTCAGACGGCGGTTTGTTCCTCACCTGCTGGGGCACTGAAACGGTGAATGAATTCGTCCCGTTCTTCCATTTGCACACTGCACCGGAACCAAGAAACGTCACCTTCGCTCCTGCCGGAAGTGTAAGGCCGTTCATCGTGAAAGACGACGGCATCGCCTCGCCCTCTCCGGCCATATAATAGAGATACCTGGTATCCTCTCCTTTCATTGTTATGCAGGTCTTGCCGTCCTTATGCGGTGCCAGCGCCCTGGTGCCGTAAATTGCCTCGCCGTTAACCTTCATCCATCTGCCCATCTCGTTCAGCAGCGTATATGCATCCTCCGGCCATGTGCCGTCAGGCGCCGGGCCAATATTAAACAGCAGGTTGCCTCCCTTGACGACGATGTCAACAAGAAGATGCACTGCCGCGCGGGGCGACATGAACTTCGGGTCAGGAACCCATGCCCATCCGCCGCCGGCAATTATGCATGACTCCCACGGATAGGGCAGCGCCTTCTCCGGCACCCTGTTCTCCGGGGTGAGGTAATTCTGGTTTTTGCCGTAAACAGCCCTGTCAACCACTATCAGCCCGGGTTGTTTCTCCCTTGCTTTGGCCACAAGCTCATCCATCCTGATATCCTGGTTCTGCACCCTGACGTACTTGTTTCCCTGCGCAGAGCGATAGGCAGCCACCTCCCCGTCAGTCATCTTTTTGACCCAGCCGCCGTCGAGCCACAGGATATCAACCCTGCCGTAGTCGCCACCAAGCAGCTCCATGATCTGACCGTGGGTGAAATCAATGAACTTCTCCCACCGCTCCGGGTAATCTGCGATGCTGTAGTTGACGTTGCGGTCAGGTGTGGCGAAGTTAGGCCACCAGTAATTCTCGCTATGCCAGTCGGGTTTCGAGAAATACGCGCCCGTCCAGAAGCCCTGCTCCCTGAAGGCATTGAATATCTCTTTGGTGACGTTTGCCCTGGGGTTGACACTGAATGGGCACTCCGGGTCAGTGATTTTATAGTCAGTCAGCTTCGTGTCAAACATCGAGAAGCCGTCGTGGTGCTTTGTCGTAAAAATGACATATTTCATCCCGGCATTTTTGGCTGCGGCAGCCCATTTCTCAGGATTGAAGCCAATGGGGTTGAAACTGAGCTTCAGCGCCTCGTACTGTTTCTTGTACTCGATGTAATCCGGGTTTTTGCGGCGGCACCAGCCCTCATCCTCGGCACATATCGACCACGATTCCACTATCCCCCACTGGCTGTACGGTCCCCAGTGCATCAGGAGGCCGAATTTCATATCCTGCCACTCTTCGAGCTTCTGAAGCACAAGCGGGTCGGTCTCCGGTACATATCTCTCATCATGATCCTGTGCTGATAATGGAGTCCCGGAGATCGCCGTCATGAGGATTACCATGAAAGCGAGCAACAACTTCGTCAATTGAGTGTCCTCCGGCACATGCATATTTTTGAACGCAGCCGGATGCATCATTGCAAATCTTTTCATAACTGAATTCTATTATTCGGTTTTAAGCTTTCCGTCAAGGGCAACCCCTATGACTGTCATCTTCTCATCAAGAACCTCTTCCGGCACCTTTATGAAGTAGACTCCGGCATGACCGCTCCAGTAAGGTCTCAGGTACTCCCTGACCTCCAGGTTTGTACCGTTACCCACGACGAAGGCCTTGTTGATCCGGTTTTTCACACCTTCGAGCATCAGCTCGCCGCCGCCGTTACCAGGGAAAAACAGGTACAGCATTGTACTGTCTGCGCTCATTGTGGTGGGCCCAGCAAAATGCCCTTCCGGCATTCCTGCCACCGTACCGTAGATGGCCTGCCTGTGTTTCGATGTCCACCGGCCCAGCTCCTTCAGCACCTCAGCCTGCAACGGTGGAATGGTGCCGTCGGCCTTCGGGCCGATGTCAAGCAGCAGATTGCCACCCATCCCGATACACTCCGCAAATATCCGTATGACCTGCGCCGGGCTCTTGTAGTTGGTGTCATTGCCCTGGTATCCCCATGAATCATTGATTGTCATACAGAGCTCCCAGTACCTGTCATTCGGCCTGTGCGTGGGCAGTCCCTGTTCAGGTGTGCCGTAGTCGCCATAACCTGCAAGACGGGAGTTGATAATCGCCTCGGGATTGCGCTCAAGGATCGTTTTTCTGATCTCCTCTGCGTGCCATCTTTCAGCGTTCTGCTCCCAGTCGCCGTCAAACCACCAGAGGTCAGGGCGAAACTCCTTCTGCAGCTCTGACATCTGGCCAAGGTTGAACTGCATGAAGCGTTCCCAGCGCTCCGGGTCGTCAGCGTAACGCTTAATGTTTTTGGTCATGTTCGGATAATCAGGATGCGACCAGTCGAGCAGCGAATAATATAGTCCCACCTTCAGTCCGGAGCGCCGCAGCGATTTGACAAACGGTTTCAGCAGATCGCGCCCGGCAGGAGTTGAGTCGACCGTATTGAGCCGGCTCATTTTTGTATCCCACAGCGCCACACCGTCGTGGTGCTTTGATGTAATAACTGCATAGCGGGCACCGCTCCCCTTTATCAGACTGACCCATGCGTCAGGGTCATATGCCGAGGCGGTGAATCCGTTGAGCTGCTTCATGTAATCGTCGTAGCTTATCAGCTCATTGTAGAATGCCCACGACTCATCGATGCCATTGACGGCATAGATGCCCCAGTGAATGAAAATGCCAAGTTTTGCATCCGCGAACCATTTCATCCTGTCATCCTTTCCAGGCTGGTCAGTACGGGGAGGTTGGGCGGCAGCCGAAATTGAGATGTACAGGAGCACGATGCCGGCCAGGCATGCACGTTGTGAAAGAGCGGTTAGTGCTTTCATAGTATATTGTTTTACTGGCGTTTACGCTTCATGGTTTTCTCCGGCAATCTGTCGTTCCCGGGGAAATGACTTTCTGTTGCTCCCCAGGGAATGACAGACAGCCGCTCCCGGGGGAAATGACTTTCTGTCGCTCCCGGAGGAATGACAGACTGCCGCTCCCGGGCCGGCCTCTACGAAAAATCAAATCCTGAAATATATGCCGGGGAATCATAAAACTTCTCCGTCTCCGCAGTTGTAAGTCCTGAGAAGAGAGCATAAACCAGTCCCGGTTTTGCATTGAGCATCCTGTTAAGTGCACCCATTCTCCTGTTGGTGCGAAGTGTCTCGAAAAGCCGTGAGTGGTCGTCGAGCCAGGTCAGGGCAGTGTTGTAACCCTCCTCTGCGCACACCGCCTCGAATAGGTCCGGAAGCAGATTCTCGCTGCCCTTGCGGCAGTAGATCGCATTCAGGATGACATACCTGAATGCTTCCGGCTGAAAGAGTCTCCGGAAGAGAGGTGTGCGCGGCAGTGCCTTCATCATCAGCCATCCCCACAATCCCGGTACGTTCACCATCCGGTACTGCGCAGGGATGGCTCCGACACCTGCAACGATCTTGCCGTTCCGGCGAAGGACATAATATTTGTGATCGAGAAAAGAAAACTCATCGGTATAGAAACAATATTCGCTGTACTGTTCCTTAAGCAGTGCTGCCATGGCGGGCTCCTCATCGGGGGTCAGTCGGCTGACGGCGGGATTGGTCTCCGGGTTGAACCTGCTGAATGCAACAGTCAGAAACGAACGGATATATTCGTACCCTGACTGGTTGATCATATTCCTCGAGCGTTCGTTGCGGCTCTCAACGTAGGCGTATTTCACGTGCGGCCGGCCGGTCGTTTCCGCACCTTCAACATCCCCGCTACCGTTTTCTGCACTGTCGCCCCTATCATATTTCCCCGGCTCCCTTATCAGGTCAAGTATCCTTCCCTTGAAACTTTCGCCGGCACCGGATAGCCTGTCGCCTTCTCCGGAAAGCCTGTCTCCCTTTCTGCCCGGTCCCCTTTCTGTCTGAAAGGCGCTTTGGACGGCCAGATAACGCAGGTATGTGGCTTCGCTTTGCGTGCCCCTGTTGCTGATTACCCGCCGGCAGAGTCCGATCACCCCCTTGAGGCTGTTCCTCTTGTAGAGGGCCAGGAAGGAGAGGCCGTCGCCATAGGTGGCAATCCTTTCAGGAGTGTTCTGCATCGAGTAGCGCATCCCGCCCTCAGAGCCCAGCACGGTATCTTTCAGAAGCGCAATGACATCATCATCCGCCTTGCTGAGTCTTCTTATTTCAAGTTTTTTATAATCGATTATTTTCTCCTGATCCATCATTTACCCGTTTCATTTCCTGAGCATCCCTGCCAGTGCGGCTGCCACTGCCAGGTCTTCAGGTGTGGTTATCTTCAGATTCTCCCTGTTGCCATGGGTGAGGTGTATCTTCACCCCGTCCGCTTCGGCGACGGTGGCGTCATCGGTGAAGGAGGGGTCGAATTCACGGTTGTAAGCATTTATGATCACGCTGCCGCGAAACACCTGAGGCGTCTGGATGAGACGCACCTCGCTGCGCGATACCGGCCGGCTGTCATCGCCGTCGAGCACCCTGACCGAGTCGGCCGGTTCGATGAACGGCACGGCATTGCCAAACTCCTCGGCATCAGAGAAGCACCGCCAGATTGTATCATGGCTCACCAGCGGCCTGACGCCGTCATGGATTGCAATCAGGACATCTGCTTCAGCGTGACCGGCCTCAGGCCTGACGCCGTCATGGATGGCAACCAGTACATCTGTCTCAACCTGGCCTGCCTCAGACCTCAATCCATCCCGGGCGACATCCGTCTTCACACACTCCAGTCCCGCCCTGACCGAGTGAAAGCGCTCCTCACCGCCGGCAACAACCCTGTGGCTTACGGTAAACGAATGCTCTTCGCACAGCTGCCGCCACAGGTCGTGATGCTCCGCCGGCAGCACCAGAATAAGGCTGATCAACGGGTCAAACGAGCTGAACTGTTCAATTGTGTGCATCAGCACCGGCCGGCCGGCCAGCAGCAAAAACTGCTTGGGCAGGGCCGACTTCATCCTCCGTCCGCTGCCCCCTGCAACTATGATGCAATACTTATTCACAGTGTCATATTATGGGAGAGGCCCTCGCGGGGCCCCTCCGAATGAAAAACTTAACTCTTCATGTAAAGATATCTCTTGATACTCTTCTTGGGAGTCTTTGCAAACTCCTCGGGATGGACCCTGAACTTCGTCACAACCATGTACTCCGGTAGCTTGCTGTTGACATCCTTACGTATTGTGTCCAGCGCAGCGGCCAGGCCGTCCTCACCTATGCCGTCAGCCCTGAGAGCCTCGTAATCAGGATAGATGAGCCCCACAAGCTTGTCATCCTCAGAGATTATAACCGCTTCAATTACATACTTGTAATTGTTTATCTTCGATTCGATCTCCTCCGGATAAATATTCTTCCCTGACGGGCCGAGGAGCATGTCCTTGCTTCTGCCCTTGA
>CAZHAI010000070.1:0-9006 GCA_964530645.1 uncultured Rikenella sp.
ATGTAATTGAGGAGAGGGATGGACTTAAAATCGGGATCTTCTCCCTCCTGGGGAAGGATGCCGATGAATCTGCCCCGTATGCCCCTCCGGTGACCTTTAAAAAAATAATTCCTGCAGCAAAGAAGCTTGTCAAAGAGCTGGAGAAAGAGGGATGCGATGTTATTATATGCCTCTCGCACAGTGGTATATCCAAAGACAAGAACGGAGGATGGACAGGAGAGGATGTTAAGCTTGCGCAGAAAGTAAGCGGCATTGACCTGATCATCACCGGACACACGCATGTCCTCCTTAAAGAACCCCTGTTCGTTAACGGAGTACCTATAGTCGGGGTAGGTGATAACGGCAGATTTGTCGGGAAAGTAGAATTGCTGGCGGGCCCGGATGGAGTGGAACTTGAGGGATTTGAAGCCATTCCCGTTGATGACAGGACTAAATCGCGGACTGAAATTCAATCGGAGATTGTACTTCAGCAGCAGAAAATAAATGATGCAATTCTGGCTCCGCTTGGAATGACATATGCCATGCCCGTGGCAATTGCCCCGTTCACGGTGTCCTATGATGAGTACGGCGATGCCAGGGCAAGTAACCTGGGTCCCCTGGTTGCCGATGCGGTCTACGACTACGTGAACAGTGAAGGCCCGGGTGCTGACATTGCAATTGTGGCGGCAGGTGTCCTCCGCGATCCAATCCTTCCGGGTGTGCAGAGCGTGGCTGATATTTTCAGAGTCATGTCACTCGGCTCCGGGACGGATAATGTACCCGGATACGCCCTGTCAAAAATGTGGGTTACCGGAAAGGAAATAAAGAACATTATCGAGATACTTCTCTTTACTTCAGCTTCGGCCCCTTCAAATTATCCCTTCTTTTCTCATCTGCGCATCGAATACGATCCTGAAGGAAGAATTTTCAACAAGGTTCGCAAGATCGAACTGACTGATCACCAGGGAAACGTATCGGCAGTCAACACCTCAAAAGATGATCCGAAGCTCTATTCAATAGTAACAAACTCATATATTGCTGATAACCTCGGGCTGGTAAAAAAGAAAACGCTGGGTCTGATAAAGGTTGAACCAAAGGACAAGGACGGCAACCTGGTTACCGAAATGGATAACTTCGTGATGGACTTCAATGAAGGGCAGGCAGGTATTCAGGAAGGAAAGGAATGGCTTGCACTTGTGAAATACCTCCGGAGGTTCAAACCGGTTGAGGAAGGAGGCTTGCCGGTAATCCCTGACGAATACCGCAATCCGGTCCGCTCACTTGTTGCAACAGGCAGCAAATGATAATCAAGGCAAGACATATTCCCTTTTTTGTACGCTTTTTCAGCTTCTATTCACGGAATGGCCTGAAAAGCCACTTCAGCCATGTCAGGTTTGAATGCAGCGTGAATACCAGCGGAAGGCCCGTGTTGCTCATCGGCAACCACTTCAGCTGGTGGGACGGATTCATCGCTTACCGGCTCAACGACCTTGTCCTGCGAAAGAAGTTTCATATAATGATGCTTGAGGAGCAGTTGGAGAAGAGGCTTTTCCTCAACAAGGCCGGGGCGTTTTCAATCAGACGCGGATCCCGGACAGTGGTTGACACGCTCAAGTATACTTCCGGCCTTCTTCATGATGCTGAAAATATGGTGGTGGTCTATCCGCAGGGAACAATCACATCGATACACCGCAGGCCGGTCCGGTTCGAAAAAGGGACCGAACGGATCATTGCCGGTGCCTCTGACAAACTGATGATACTGCTTTACGTCGCCCTGCCTGACTGGTATTCCGGGAAGAAACCAGGGTTGGATGTAAGGGTGATTGAATACTCCGCCAGGGAGAGGACCGTCACCGACCTGGAGGAGGCTTACAATATTTTCCTTGACGAGTGCATTGCCAAGCAGATACCTTCATGATACTGACAATTGCCGGGTGCCTCGTTCTCTTTCTGACATTCCTTCGCTTTGCGGTGGCGCTTTTAAACTGGCTTTCCCGGCCCTATCTGCCTCATGTCACGAGGGACAGGTCGAGGCTGCCGTCGCTCTCAGTTCTCATCCCGGTAAGGAACGAAGAGAAGAACATCGGTACGCTTCTTGGAAGTCTTGCCCTGCTTCCATACGAGAATGCTGAGATTATTGTTTATGACGACGGATCAACTGACAGCACCGCCGAGGTTGTTTCCGCATGCGCGAGGATTGACGGAAGGCTCAGATGCATCAGTGGAGATGAACTCCCGGAAGGGTGGACAGGTAAGAATCATGCATGCCACAGGCTGGCTGAGGAGGCGAAGAATGATTATTTGCTCTTCCTTGATGCTGACGTGACGGCGGGTGATGACCTGCTGAAGAGGGCGGTATCCTATGCATCAGGACACAGGCTTGCCCTGCTCTCAATGTTCCCGCGCCAGAAGATGAGAAGCACGGGGGAAAAAATTGTTGTGCCTTTCATGTTCCGCATACTTCTCTCACTGCTTCCGCTCTTCCTTATCCGCCGCTGCAGATGGACCTCCTTCTCCGCTGCCAACGGGCAGATGATGCTGTTTCATGGCGCGACCTACAGGCGTTATCGCTTTCATGAACGGGTTAAGGACCGGATGGCAGAAGACATAGAGATAATGAGGCTGATTAAGAGATCGGGGTTGAGGGGCGATACTCTTGTCGGGCGCAAGGAGATAGAGTGCCGGATGTACAGGAGTTACAATGAGGGAGTCAACGGTTTTTCGCGGAATATTTTTTCGATGTTCGGGAACAGCCTCACTTTCCTGCTCCTGTTTGCTGTGACAGGCCTGGTTGGCTGGGTCATTCTGCTCGGCCTTCCGTGGCAGTTTGCAGTCACTTACTTCATAATGGTCATCTCCCTCAACGCCATGATCGCACTGACGAGCAGGCAGAGAGTGCGTGAAAACCTCCAATGGCTGATTCCCGGAATCGCGGCTTTTTACCATATTGCATTTCTCGCAGTCAGAAGGCGGGCGCGTAAAAATTTTGAATGGAAAGGACGAAAAATCAAATGATAAGAAGACTTACAGTACTTATAATTATGTTACTGGCCCTGCCCGCCGCTAGTGGATCTGCCACTGAAGACTGCAGCAGCTGCACAATCTATAAGGGATATATAAGCGGCAACATGGAGATGTGGAAAAATGGGATGCTGGAACTGGAGGGGCAATACAAGCGTGACCCTAAAGCATGCACACTCTATACGCTGGCCGAAGCGAGGTACGGTTACATCGGTTATCTGCTTGGGCGAAATGAAAAGGATGTAGCCAGACCGGTGATAGATGCATTTGAAATTGAGATTGAGCAGCTTGCAGAGTTCCCGGAATACCGGGCAGAGACGGAGGCTTTCAGGGTCGCCCTGCTGGGATTCAGGATGGGGCTTAACCCTGCACGTGCTGTGATCCTCGGGCCAAAGGCTCTGAAGCAGCTTGAGACGGCTATGCGGGTTGGAAAGGGTTCTGCTGCCGTCTGGATTGAAAAGGCAAATTCTGAAGCACATATGCCTGCATTTGCCGGCGGATCACGAGAGGAGGCGGTCTTATCTTTCAGGGAGGCGCTAAGGCTTTTTGAAGCAGGTGGCAGCGTCGCTCCATGCAACTGGAGATACCTTAACACAATGGTCCTGCTGGGCCGGCTGCTAGATAAAATGGGTGACTACCATGGATCACGCGAGGCCTATATGATGGCCCTTAAGCGGGCGCCTGACTTCCAGTGGGTCCGTGATGAGCTTCTGCCAGAGGTTGAGAAAAAAATAAAATGACAATATGACTGGAAAGAAAGCGCTCATAGTAGGCGCTGGCCTTGGCGGGCTGGCAACGGCTCTCCGGCTGAGGCGCCGGGGATATGAGGTGGAGATTGTAGAAATGTACAGGCAGGCGGGAGGGAGACTGAACCAGCTCACCTCTGACGGTTTCACATTTGACATGGCCCCCACCTTCTTCAGCATGAGCTACCACTTTGACGAGTTCGTGAAGGATGCAGGCATTGAGATGCCGTTCAGGTTTGTGCAGATTGACCCATTGTACCGGGTGAATTTCCGGGGCAGTGACAGATGGTATACAATATACCGTGACCTGGAGAAACTATCCAGGCAATTCGAGGATATCGAGCCGGGTTTCCTGGAACGGATGGAACGGTTCCTGGCTTCAGCGGGGGTTCTCTTCGCCGATATCGAAAAGGGTGTCCTCTCAAAGAATTTCAGGTCGCTGCCCGACTTCCTTCTCCAGATGACGAAGATCCCCGTGAAGCACACCCCAAAGGTGCTGCGGTCGGTATGGGGTGAGATGAGCCGGTACTTCAGCTCCTACGAGGTACGTGTCATCTTTTCGCTGGTGTCATTCTTCCTCGGCGCAACCCCGTTTGATACTCCCGCAGTATATACATTACTGAGTTACACCGAGATGGTGCACGACGGTTACCACAACGTTGAAGGGGGGATGTACCGGATAGTGGAGGGTCTGCTTCGCGAAGCAGAAAAAGCCGGGATAAAAATAAGCTGCAATGTCACAATCACCGGCTTTGATGCACCAGGTAAGAGGAACAGGGCCTTCATAGACAGCACAGGCAGACGCTGGGAAGCAGATTTCTTCGTTGTCAACGCCGATGCTGCAATGTTCCGGGGAAGAATATTCCACCGCCCGGCCTTCAGCGATGAAAGGCTCGACCGGATGCAGTGGACACTGGCGCCCCTTACTCTCTATCTCGGGGTGAAGGGAAAGATGGAGAACATACACCATCACAACTATTTCCTGGGCGACAGAGACTACGAACCCTATTCAAAGGGGATCTTCCGAAACAGGGTCTCGCTGGAGAAACCATACTACTATGTAAATGCCAACGCCATCTTCAACCCTCAGAGCGCGCCGGCGGGATGTGAAAACCTTTTCATCCTGGTGCCCGTGCCCGACCTGAGATTTAAACCCGACTGGAGTGACAGGGAGCGGATTGCCGATGCAGTGATTAAAGATATCTCGGAGCGTACCGGCCATAACGTGGAGGCTAACCTGATGACCCGGGTTGTGCTTGACCCGGTCGACTGGCAGAATATGTTCGGACTGTACCGTGGCAGCGGGCTGGGGCTGGGGCACAAGATGACACAGGTGGGCGGATTCAGGCCTGCCAACAGAGATGAAGTCTTCTCCAATGTGTGGTATACAGGTGCATCAACCGTACCCGGAACAGGGCTGCCGATGGTGATCATCAGCTCCAAACTAACCGTACAGAGGATAGAAAATGAGATTGACTCTATATGATACAATCGCGCTGAGATGCAGCAGGGAGGTGACTACAGGGTACAGCACCTCTTTCTCCCTCGGAATACGCACTCTGGCCCGCCGGCACCGGCCCGCAATCTATGCAATTTATGGATTCGTCAGGCTCGCCGATGAGATAGTCGATACCTTCTTCGACCACAGGCAGCGGGAGATGCTTGACAGATTCAGGGCAGATACAGCAGAGGCTATCTCGGACGGAGTCAGCTCCAACCCGGTGCTGCACTCTTTTCAGTGGGCCGTCAATACATATAATATTGACAATGAGTTCATCGATGCCTTCCTGTACAGCATGGAGATGGACCTGAATCAGAAAAATCACGACGCGAAAAGTTACAGTGAATACATTTACGGATCAGCCGAGGCGGTGGGGCTGATGTGTCTGAGGGTCTTCTGCCACGAGGATTCGCAGCTCTTTGAGAGGCTCAGAGAGCCTGCCCGCAAACTCGGATCGGCATTTCAGAAGGTAAATTTTCTCAGGGACATAGGAAGCGACTATACAGTGCGTGGAAGGGTCTATTTCCCGGGGGTCGACTTCGGAAATTTCTCTGTTGCAGAAAAGAGACGGATTGAAGAGGACATTGCCGCTGAGTTCGGGGCGGCTCTTACGGGTATCAGGGGTCTTGACCGGGGCAGCCGACGGGGGGTATACCTTGCTTACTCCTACTACCTGGCGCTTTTCCGCAAGATCAGGAATACGCCGCCTGAAGCAGTCACCGGGCAGCGGTTCCGCATATCGGACGGAAGGAAAATGCTGTTATTTATTAAAGTACTGGTCAGAGATATCACCAGGCTTATCTGAGGGAAAAAAGAAAATGATGAAGCAGAAGGCAGCGGTAATAGGCGCCGGCATTGGAGGGATGGCGGCGTCAATCAGGCTCGCACTGAAGGGCTACGAGACTCACCTTTTTGAAAAGAACGGTGAGACCGGAGGCAAGATCGGTGAGCTGAGAATCAACGGCTGCCGGTTTGACACCGGGCCCTCGCTCTTCACCCTGCCGGACCTTGTTGATGAGCTTTTTACCCTGGCAGGAGAGGATCCGCGGGAACACTTCAGGTACATACCGCTTGATTCTTCATGCAGGTATTTCTATGACGATGGCGCGCTGCTTAACGCCTGGACAGACAGGCTGAGGTTTGCTGAAGAAGCGGAACAGGTTACCGGCGAACCGCAGGAAAACATCATCGGATTCCTTGATGAGTGTGCCGAACTGTATGATCTCACAGCCGGGATCTTTATCTTTTCGCCCTTCTATCAGCTTGATAACTTCAGGAAGCCGGAGTCTCTCAATGTGGCCCGCAATTTCAGGAAGCTGAATGCCTTTTCAACAATGCACGGCGTTATCAGCAGGCATTTCAGAAGCCCGAAACTGATACAGCTGTTTGATAGATATGCAACATACAACGGATCAAGTCCTTACAGGGCGCCCGGCACTTTGAATGTGATAGCTCACCTTGAGCACAACATGGGAGCCTATTTCCCCGAAAAAGGGATGAGGGAGATAGTTACAGCGCTGGAGCAGCTTGCAGTCAGGTGCGGCGTGATAATCCATACCGGTGAGGAGGTACTGTCACTGGTGAAGGAGGGACGGGATATCACAGGTCTGGAGACCCCGTCCGGATTGTTGTCCGTTCAGGCAGTTGTCTCTGATGTGGATGTGATACCCTTTTACAGGAGGCTGATGAAGGAGGAACGTGCTGCCCGTAAGCAGGAGAGGCAGGAGAGGAGCACCTCAGCGTTGATTTTCTACTGGGCTATGAACAGAAGGTTTGAAGAACTCGATCTACATAATATTTTCTTTTCGTCAGATTATCCCGGGGAGTTCAGATCCCTGCGAAAGGGCGAGGTCAGCACTGATCCCACCGTTTACCTTTTTGCCTCATCAAGGGTGATTCCTTCTGATGCGCCTGACGGGAAGGACAACTGGTTTGTGATGATAAACGTGCCTTACGACAGGGGACAGGAGTGGTCCCGGGTCGTCAGTGAGGCCCGTAGGAATATCCTGGTAAAGCTGAGCAGGAGGCTGAGATACAGCGTAGAAGAGTCAATAGAGGCGGAGCAGGTGCTGGATCCTCCATTGATTGAAAAGCTTACAGCATCAAACCGGGGAGCACTCTACGGCAGCAGTTCAAACAGCCGTTTCGCCGCATTCAGGAGGCATCCCAACGTTAAGGGAAAATATGGGAATCTGTGGTTTGCAGGGGGATCAGTCCACCCGGGCGGCGGGATTCCTTTGTGTCTTGCCTCGGCGAAGATTGCATGTGACATGATACCTCCGGCAGAATGACGGCAGTTAAGCCCCACATACTGAAATCGACAGAAATACTGCTGTGGGTATATGGCGTGGGTCTGACTGGCATGCTGCTGCCCTTCAGCCGCGAGCTGTTCAAGATGATCACACCCCTTAACCTGCTCTTTGCAGCACTGTTTCTATTCTGGGGCAGGCGGCCTTCGAGGCAGGTCGTAATCACAGGTCTGTTCATAGCCGTTGCCTCGTTCTTCATCGAAGCCATTGGCACAAATACCGGGAAAATCTTCGGGGTGTATTCTTACGGGAGGACGCTCGGGCCGGCCCTGCTGAATACCCCTGTCATAATTGGCCTTAACTGGTTCCTGTTGATATACTGCACAAATGTTATCAGCCGTTTGCTTTGGAAACGGCTTTCAAAAGGCGGTGAAGGGAGTCAGGAGGGGCTGCCGGAGTCAGTGTTTGTCATTATAACCGGCTCACTGCTGATGGTTGCGTATGACCTGTTCCTCGAGCCGGCAGCTATGAGGCTGGACATGTGGTCATGGGAGTGCGGGGTGATTCCGTTTCGCAATTACGTGGGGTGGTTCTTCTTCTCCGGTCTGTTTCACACTGTGACAAGGTTTTGGGGAGAGGAGGAGCCAAACATGAGAGCCGTACCCCTATTTGCTGTTCAGGTTGGCTTCTTTGCAGCTATTGATATCTATTATTTTATCGCTGCCTGATCCTCAACGGCGGAGAGAATCCTTACAAAGTGGTTTTCAAGATGGCGTCTCATACCCTCGCGGAACTCGTCCGGGGTTCCTTTCTTAAGTAATAACACCAGTTCCTTGTGCGACTTGTACTTCCTCCGTTTGCCCTTCACCTTTAGCAGCCCGATGTTGTAAACATGCTGGAATGCAGGCAGCAGCAGGTTCTGAAAGTCCTCCAGCGTTGTATTACCGGTCATCTGGTACAGCTTGCCGTGGAATTTAAGTTCATGATCAACGTCAAACAGGATCTGGTCAGAGTGGTCAGGTTCGATCTCCACTATCTCTTCAAGCTCCTTAATGTCATTATCGGTTTTCCTGGCGAAGATAAAGTCGGCCATGCCCACCTCCAGTGCAAGGCGCATCTCAAAGACATCCATCAGGGTTTTGTTGTCGAGTATCCTGGGGATAAGGGATTTGCCAAGGACCGCTGAGAGGTCGGGGCTTTTGATGATTGTTCCCTTGTGTTTTTTCGATTCTATCAGGCCCATTGTCTTGAGTCTGTTCAGTGATTCCCTGATGACGGTCCGGCTTACACCCATGAGTGTTGCCAGTTCAGTCTCCTTGGGTATTGAGTCACCGGGTTTAAGTTCCCTGTAGAGGAAGACTTCAATAAGGCGCATCTCAACCTTGTCAACGAGGCTGCTAGTATCGATTGCCCTCAGCTCGAGTCTCAGGTCCTGATTATCCATTATTTATCGAATAAATATTTAAGTAATACAAAAAAAGTAAAAAAAACGGTAAAACACTTGCATGTA
>CAZHAI010000071.1:0-9002 GCA_964530645.1 uncultured Rikenella sp.
AACAGATACAATCAGTACAAGTACAGTCTTTTTCATTTTTAAAAGTTTTTGCAATTATAACAAAAACGGGTTGATATTGACTATTCCCGTTCAGACAAGGCATTCGCAAAGCTCATTTCTGGTCAAGTGACCCGAAAACCCGCTGCAGAAGTGGAGTCACTCTTGCCGATACCTCTTTCCTGATCTTCAGCTCCTCACCCTCAAGCTTCATGAATACGCCATCAAGTGCTTTCCTGGTAAGAAAGTCATCCAGATCAGTGTTGACCGGCTTGAATCCGGCAAGCCTTCCTGCGACACTGTTGGCCACTGAATTCCATTTAGCTGTCAGCGTGGTCCAGGACTCCCGGGCAGAGACACCTGCAACAATTTCTTTGCCGGTAGAGCTGCTTATTTTGGGCTTGTAGAGTGAATATAATTCATTCCAGGTTGTGGTTCTGAGATAAGCAGTGGCTGCGTTATCTGCACCATGCAGGATATTGTAGCCGTCACTGATTGTCATCTGAGTCACTGCACCAACGAATACGGGAGCCACTTCCCTGGCGGCGTCTTCGGCTGCCCGGTTGATGCTCAGTACCACGTTATCAACGAGTTGCGGACCTCCCGGGATCTTGCTGATGTTGTCAATAATTACCTTTGCCTCGTCCGGAAGAGGGATCTTCACTGATGGATCACCATAGTAACCATTCTCCGAGGCCAGCTTTTCTGCAGCCTTGCGAGCTCCCACAGCAAGGGCCTCTTTCAGGCCGCCTATGATATCACCCTCTGTCAGCTCCTTCACGGCAGAAGCTGTATCAAGTATCTTCATCAGCTCAGCACAGCCGGTTAGAAGCAGCACAGACACTGCAAGCACTGCAATCCCTGATCTCATCCCTGCTCTCCTTCTCCTCATCTCCGTCATATCGCCTGGTATGGTATCAGGGTTTCCCGGTTCCCGTCTGAATCCTTTATCTCCAGGATCTCAATCACAACGTATTTGCTCATCCCTCTCCATGGAAGAGGAGCAATGTACTCCTTGTATCGCAGCTCGACGATCTTGCCGCTGGCCCTTTCAAGGATCACGGCCAGA
This sequence comes from uncultured Rikenella sp., assembly GCA_964530645.1. Classification (GTDB taxonomy): domain Bacteria; phylum Bacteroidota; class Bacteroidia; order Bacteroidales; family VadinHA17; genus SR-FBR-E99. Next base: position 1,067 of record CAZHAI010000071.1, read on the forward strand.
CTGTCATCCGTGACGCTGAATTCAAACTCGTTGCTCTGTATTGCACCCGGAGTGGGTGTCTTGAAGCCGGTCTGGATGAGCCTGCCTTCCCACGTTTTAAAGATATATCCTTTTTTGACGAGGAAATTGAGGTCACCTGCCTTCACTCCCTCGCCAAAGACGAAGTAGTGTCTCCACCAGAAGATTGCGGCTGCAAGGATGAGAATTACAACTATCCCGATTGTAACTACTTTTTTCATTTTCTGCAGTTTATTCGTTTGGTAATGATTTAATGAATCTGCCCGGGCAAAAGCTATTGGGTTTACCCGGGCAGGTTATAAGTTGGCAGTCGGCAGTCTTCAGTCGGCATTCGATCATTGACTACAGGACTACAGGACCGCAGGACCGCAAGACCGCAAGACCCTCAGACCCTCAGACTTTCAGACTTTCTTGTCTTCAACCGGCTCGTCGTCGTCGTCCCTGTCCCTGAGCTTTTCCTTCACCTCGGCGAATGTGGCCTTCATCGTGTCCCATATTGAATCAGCGCCATCCTTCACTGCATCCCATGCTTCAGCGCCTGACTCCTTAAGATCCTTAAGCTTTGACTTGCCCTCATCCATTTTAAGTTCGAGCTTGTCAATATTCTCCTGGTACCTGAGTTTCTTTTCAGCTGTTGCGGTTTTTGCCTTTTCCCTCAGCCTGTCAATGTCTGACCTCCACTCATCAAGCTGTGACTGGATCTTCTGCTGGTAGGTTTCTTTCTGTTCCTGGTTTTCCATTGCTGTTGTGATTTGGTGATTATTATTAATGTAATGCAATTACTGCTCAGTACAACTTGACCGTGTTCAGCTTGTCAATGAACCGTTGTACAACAGCCTGCTGTGCGTCAATCTTTGACTTCATGATATCCTGTTCATTCTCATTTCTTGGTATCGATCTGTCAGCCTGGTCTATGGCCGATTTTGCCTTACCAATTTTGCTTTCACCCTTGCTGATCTCTTTCTGAAGCTTCTTGCGACGCTTCTCCAACTCCTGAACCTGTGCATCCATGGCATCTCTTCCGGCACCAACAGGCATCGCCATCATCTCATTGTTTTTGTAAATGATTTCGTTTGACAGAAGGCTGAGCTCATTGTGCTTTACGAGCAGTTTTTCCTGCTCGTCATTCACGGTATTCCGCTTGGTCTTTGCCGTCTTCTGCGAACGAGCCTTGCTGCTTTCGAGACCGCCAAGCTCCTTGTTCAGATCACGGAGTATCTTTTCCTCAGCCGACAGCTCTTCCTTTATGAAATCAATATACTGCGCTTTTGCAAACTCTTTAAGGTAGTTCTTCGCAGAGGTCAGCTGTATGTCTCCTGAGGCGGCCTCTATATACTGATCCTTCTTAAGTTCAATTGAGACCATGAGCCTGGTCAGCGTGTCTTCATTCATCAGCCGGCTGTAGATGTTCACCGGTGCAGGAGAAATTTCCTTGATGATGGCACCGAAGATCGTCATCTCACCGTTTTCAGTCTGCACTTTTGATTTGGTTCCGTTCTCCTGGTCTTTTATCCAGTTCTTAAGAACCTTGTCATAGTTGGCTTCGGGGATTGTGATGTTGAACCCGGGATAAAGATAGTTGCCGAACCGGACACTGTCCTCAAGCACCTTGATCGGTTTTTGTCCGAAAAGGCCCGGCGCAGCAATCATCAGAGCCAGGCATAAAATAAGATAAGATCGTTTCATCGGGAATTAGTTTAGATCAACAGTCAAAGGTATATTATTTTCCTGAAAATCTACACCTTTAAGGAGTAATAATACTGCTCTGCGGGTCTCTTACTTCTGAAGTTGACCTGTAACTGCAAGGGTTGCTCTCTCTCCCTCCCTGATGATCTCCGCAGCCTTGTAGAAATCATAGGTTCCGAAGGATTCCTTTGATATGCGGACCATTATATCTGTCTGGAAATTGCTGAGAGTAAGGGCGGCGATCTGGTTCAGCATAATGCTTATGCTTCTGTTGTTGAGATTGAAGATGCCGATGTCGTCCTTCCTGTCTTTAGGAATGTGCTTGCCGGCATGAGCATTGATTTTTCCGATCCACTTAAGATATCCTTCACCTTTTGCCTCCACGTCCTCCTCCGGGGTCCCTTCAAACACATGGGGGATATCCGCATTTACATCCACAACAGCAAGGAGGTCGCCGTCATGGCGTACCACCCTGTTGATGGGGATCGGATTGACAAGCCCCCCGTCAACATAATAGTCACTCCCCAGCTTGTACGGCTGGAAAAAGGTAGGGATGGAGATTGATGCCCTGATTGCATTGAACAGGCTGCCGGAAGTGAAGATCCTCTCCCTGCCTCTGATAATGTCTGTGGCAACTGCGCAATAGGGTATGGGAAGATCCTCAATCCTGCGGTCAGGGACTATTTCCTTCAGTTTCTCTATTATCTTCGTCCCTTTTACAAGACCCCTTCTGCTGATACTTATATCAGTGAGTTTCAGGACTTCCATTACGTCCAGCCCGCTGACCCACTCTTCAAATTCCCCGAGCCGTCCTGAAGCATGGATGCCTCCGATCAGGGCTCCCATGGAGGTGCCTGCCACCGAAGTGATGTTATATCCCTGACTCTCCAGCACTTTTATGGCGCCGATATGGGCGAAACCTCTTGCCCCTCCGCTTGAGAGTACCAGTGCCACATTTTTTCTCATGATTCTATCTGTTGCCTCTTTTTGTGCCTCTCACAAGCTCTTCTGACATTTCAAACAAGTACCTGAGATTCTCAACCGGAGTCCCGGGTGTCACCTCACAGCCTGCTGAAATAATGGCCCGGCCTCCTGCTTCGCGGAAGAATTCACGGCAACTGTTACTTATTGTCTCCCTGTTGCCATCCTGCACAACGGATACAGGATCACTCTTACCTGAAAAGACCTGCCTCGGGCCAAGCAGATTCAGTACATCAGTAACCGGTCCGGTCCGGTGGTCAATGTCAACGATGTCTGCGCCGGTCCTTATAACCTCAGGCAGTATGGCTGAGATATTCCCGCAGATATGGATCTTGGCGTAAGCACCAAGTGAGTGGATGTGATCAACAAGCTGCTTCTCCCTGTAAAAACAGAACTCCGTGTAAAGCTCAGGGGAGATCAGGGAGCATACCGAATCACCTATCCCGATGCAGTGAGCCCCTGCACGGACCTGAGGAGTGATGAAGGCGATAGCGCTTTGTGTGATGATATCCAGTGCCTTATGCACCTGAACCGGGTGTTCGTACATGTCAGTCATCGCCAGGTTGATGTCCCTGATATCACAGTAAGCCGCCAGCGGACCCTCAACCCATCCGCAGACGAAGAGGCTGCCACCGGTCTGCTTCTGGTAGATGTCAATCTCCTCCACCCGGGCTCTCATCCTTCTGTGGTCACCGGGACGAAGAACTGCCATCCGGTCAATGTCGCCAATCTCCCTTATGGCATACTGCTCAACCTTTGGAAGCTCATCTTCAGGGTAGGAGAGAAGAGTTCCGAAGGCCTCTGCCTCGGCCCATGGGTCTGACATTGTATTGACCCAGTCAGACCCGAAATCTGCAGCACACCTGATATTCGCCATGCACTTCTGTGCAGGATCGAGACAGAAGTCACGGTATATGACACCTGCATGAAGCGCTGCAAAGCGCATCAGAATCGGATGGAAGGGGATACGGTCTGCACCGCTGCCTTCAATGAATGCTATGCTTCTTCTGAGTGAGTTCACAATGTCAGTCTAAACGGTTTCATACCCCCGCAATCCTGCTTTTGTACTCAGCCAGTGCTTCGTCAAGTCTCTCCCTGGCTGTGTTGTCTCCCGGCACATTGTGACTCGGGTGGATGTAAAGCTTCACACCTCTCTCAGCCAGGATCTCCGCAACGGTGGTGACTGTCATCCAGACACAGGTCACGAACGCCATTGTAGAAACAGGTCCTATCTTGTCATAGTGATTCTTCAGCTTCACCGAGGCATCCTCCAGCGGCGCACAGGTATCAACAACGATGTCGGCAATGTCAAAGATTGTCTTCCCCGAAGAATGCCTGGTCTTCTTTCCTTTGGCGGCTGCAGCCGATCCGAAGACAACAACCTTCATTCCCCTCTTCTTTGACTCGAGTGCAATATCTATGTTTACGTTGTTGATTCCGGAGTGGGAGAAGAGCCACATGGTGTCTCGCTGGTCAAATGTATATCCCTTCATGATCTCAACACCGTACCCCTCAACCCTTTCGAGGAAGACAAACTGGTGAACTCCCATTTCGCCGGTGATATGAGTGAAGAAACTGAGAGGAATCTCGATCATCGGGTGGAAGCCAACAAAACCGCCTATTCTCGGATACATCTCCTCGATAGGCAGGGTGGCATGCCCGCATCCGAAGGTGTGAACCCACCGCCCGCATTCAATCGTGTCAGCCATGACCTCGGCGGCCCTGCGTATGTTCTCAATCTGTGTGCCTTCGATGCGGTTCATTACATCCCTGGCATTGTTCAGCCATTCAAGTGCAAGCATATTCTACAGTTTTTATTGTTGGTTCATTTGTTGATTTTCAGTCTTTCAAATATAGCCGTTGCTATTAATACAAGAATCAGCAACTCAGTAAATGTGAAAAGGGAGAGGTTTTTTATACCCCAATTATCCGCAATGAGGCCCATCATGTAGTTTATCAGCATGTTGCCCAGCAGGGCTATTACAAAGACGAAGCTGAACGCCGTACCTGAAAGGTTCGGATACCTGTTGCCTACTAGACCAAGCATGGTAGGAAATCCTGCCGCAAGGCCTGCTCCAAGGAGAAAGAGCCCCGTTGCAGCCGGAGCAACCGACTTGCTGAGGCTGAAGAGGAGCAGAGCCATAAGGGTGATTGCAAAGGAAACATGAAGGAGTCTTCGCTCCGGCATCTGTCTGAGCACACTGCCAATCAGCAACCGCATCGCTGTCATTCCGGCTATGTATGCTGACAGACCCATCAGGGCTGCCTGCTGCGGCGCTGCCACCTCTTCCATGAGATAGGTGGTGGTCCAGTTGTTTATCAGACCCTCAAATGCACTCTGAAAGAAGAGGAAAAAGGCTATGAGCAGCAAGGTGACATCCCGGAATAGTCCGCCAACCTGTTTCATCGATATCCCCTCCGCCTGTTTTGCGGGCGGGAACCTGACAACGGTAAAGAGCACCCCGGCGGCCAGGGCCAGTATGCCGGTCGCAGCCACAATAGCCTCAAACTCCACGCTCTTTTTCAGAAGACTTAAAAGAAGCGGCATCCCAAGTGCTCCGAGTCCGAAAAAGACTCCCAGCATGCTCAGGTCCGCGCCCTTGCCGGAGGTGCTTATATCTGCCACCACGGCGTTGGTGGCGCCGTTGATGGCTCCTCCCCCGAGACCAAAAAGGAACACTGATGCTGTCAGTATCCATGCGGTGTGTGTGAAGGCAAGCCCCTCAAAACCAGTGAACATGAGCAGTGCCGAAACAGCCAGAAGCGTTCTGTAACCGTATCTGTCACATACCGGTCCGAACAGAAGCGAACCTGCTATGACACCTATCGGCAGGATTGAAAAGAGCTTCCCTGCTTCCAGGGCATCGAGTGAATGTTTTATCCTGAGGTCAGGCAAAATGGAGCCAAGCATTATGAGCCCGATTCCGAAGAGCAGCATGCCCAGGCATGCCGACCAGAATACAAGTTTTCTGTTGTAGGTACCTTTCATGTCAGTCTGTTGGTTTGCTGAGGTGTTTCATGGCAAGGAATCCGGCACCGTATACACCGGCGTCACCGGCCAGGGCCGATGGTTCAAAACTCACCTGCCTGATGCTTATCGGCTGAGCCCACTTCTCCGCCTCCAGCCTGATGGAGGGAATGAGCTCCACGGCAGGTCCGAAGACTCCGCCGCCAAAGATGATCTTCTCGGGATTGAACAGGCTGACGAGATTTGCACAAGCCATTCCCCAGTATTCGACGGCATTGTCAATTATGGATACGGCAGCGATATCCCCCATAACATGGGCAGTGAAGACATCCTGTGTGGTGACCTTCTCACCCGGCCCTTTTCTCAACTCACCCTGGTATTTGTCATGCCTCTTCAGGTACTCCGACGCCTGCCGTGCAATCCCCTCGCCGGATGCGAAATATTCAAAATTTCCGCATATTGTATATTTGCTCTTATAAGGCCTTGACAGCGCCATCCAGCCTATTGCACCGGCGATGTCATGTGCCCCGCGAAGCACTTCGCCGTTGACTATTATGCCTGCACCTATGCCTGTGCCAACAGCAAGATAGATCGCATCCCTGCATCCCCGTGCATTACCCTGCCATATCTCTCCGGAGATGTAACACGACCTGTCACTCTCTATAACAACCGGTATCTCCTCTGCTATGGTCTGTGTCTCCCGAAGGAGGGGATAGTCATCCCAACCCGGAATATTTGGCGCCCATACAGTGCCTTTTTCACGTCTGCTGATTCCCGGGACTGAAATGCCAATGGCTTCAACCGGATCACCTTCTGCATCTGCCGAGGCAATTTTCAGTGCGGCAGTGACCGTTATCAGCTTCCCTACTTCCGCTCCCCTGCGGTTATCAAGGGTTTGAGTCTCCCTTCCCCGCATGCTGCCGCTCCGGTCGAAGAGTGCGAAGGCAACCTTCGTTCCTCCAAGGTCAATTCCAAGCAATGCCATGATATCAATCCTTTAGTTCAGTCTGTCCGTTAAAGCATATTCCCTTCAATCTCATTTCACTGTCAATAATCAGCAGATCGGCCCTGGAGCCGGGTGTGATGACTCCCCTGTCAGCTGCCCTGATCAGCCGTGCAGGGTATAGTGTTGCCATCCTGATGGCTTCAAACTTATCCATGCCGGCATGGATGATGCAGTTTCTGACCGCATCCAGCATTGTCAGCTTTGATCCGGACAGTGTCCCGTCAGGCAAGGTGAAACGGTCTTTCTGCTTCACGTGCATATATGCCCCGCGGTCGTTCTCCTCCACCGCATCCGAGACGAGGAAGAGTCTCTCCTTCATTACCTTCTTGGCTATGGCTATCATTCTGTAGTCAACATGAATTCCGTCAGCAATGATGCTGGCGCATGCGCTTTCAGAGATGAAAGCCGCCCCGGGCAGTCCCGGATCACGGTGATGCAGGGGAGACATCGCATTGAAAAGGTGGGTTGTTGTCTCAATGCCCATCTCAAATCCGTGAGAAGCCTCCATGAAGCTGGCGTTGCTGTGGCCTGCCGCCACAGTGATGCCGTTATCCCTCAGCATTTTAATCACCTCTGGCGAGCATGTCTCGGGAGCTACTGTCATCATCCGGATGGTGCCTACGGCCTCCTCAAGCATTGCAGACACATTTTCCGGCGTCGGCTTTTGTATCAGATCCGCTGCATGCGCCCCGCGTCTTGCGTGTGAGATGAAGGGACCTTCCATGTGAAGGCCAAGCAGGGCAGGATGGACTGAATGACGTGCGGTACGGAAGGCAGCACTGTACACGCTGCGGGCGTTGGTTGGCAAGGCCAACAGAAATCCTGTGGTACCTGTTGCAACTATTGAGTCTGCGATTGTGGCCAGGGCTTCAGGGGTGGGATTTGATGAAAAGAGATACCCTCCCCCTCCGGCAATCTGAAGGTCTATGAGCCCTGGAATCACCAAGTGACCGCCGCAGTCTATCCGAAGTGCACCGGCCGGCGCAGTATCCCTGTCGGCAAATCCGGCAATGCGATCACCCTCCGTTATAAGAACCTTGTTATCAACCAGCTCCGTGCCGGTGAAAAATATTGCATTGTAAAAAAGTGTTTGCATGCCGGAATCCTGATTAAATCTCTTCATTCTGCTGTTGTTCATTCAAACAGGCGCCTGAGAAGGTTTGCTGACACAAACGACCGTTGTCTGAACCTTGTCATCAGTTCGTCGTTGATGACCTGCAGCCTCTCTGCCAGTTCGCTGACCCTGAAAAAACCCCTGCTGCCATTGCCTCCAAAGA
>CAZHAI010000072.1:0-5888 GCA_964530645.1 uncultured Rikenella sp.
GGTCATGTGGTGAGGGTGTATGTTCCGTTCGGCGAGAAGTGGTTCGGTTATTCAACCCGCCGTCTGAAGGAGAATCCGAAGATTGCCAGCCATATTATTAAGGCGTTGTTTGTCAAAGGGTAGGTTTCTGTTGGCAGTCAGCAGTCAGCAGTCAGCAGTCGGCAGTTGAGAGTCTGACTAAAGAGGAGGCAGTCGTTGAAATTCGCCGTAGGCGATTAAGCATTGTAGAAGAAGAGCATCCCCCGACCCACCTTTGCTCGTAGAGCATAAAGAATTGTAAAACTGCCTGTTACCTCCTGTAAATCAACGAATCATGCACCCGCCGCAGGTGCTCCATATCACGGGCGGAGATGTGCGGGGCAGGAGGTTTCGGATCTTCCGGCGGACCGGATGCAAGCCTGTATAATATAGGTATAAGTATCAACGGACTCAGGCCAAGCATCTGACTTGACGGTATCTGTCCCTTCTCATAGGCCTCCATCCGCTGTTTCTGCCGCAGGAGTTCATAATTTGTTGCCGGATCGCCCAGTTCCGGTGGTGTTGTCAGACCCTGGTATACTGCCATCCTGAGGTTATTGGAAGCATTAATCATCTCCTGGCTGGAGGAGGGGCCGTCCGCCATGATCTCCGCCCTGATGTTTCCCAGGCGCGGAATTACAATCACTGCCGGTATCATTGTAGTGTCAACGGTGAGATAGATGCCCGCCGTATATTCTTTTGCCCTGAGGGTATCCTGTACAGTAATGCTGTACTCACGGAACCCGATGCAGGTGAATGTGATTGTGTCATACCAGCGGGCGTAAAGTGAGAACATGCCTCTGCTGTCTGCAGCTCCGGCCGACCGGCCTCTGACAGTATAATGCGCATCCGGCAGGGGATGACCCGTGCCGGCTTCGAAAATGACACCGTGAAAGAGTATAGGTCCCGACTGCTGGGCAAGGGCTTCGGGCTGCCTCAGTATGAAGAGAATAAGAAGAAGCAGGAGTGCCTGTGAGAGCTTATTTGCCAAGTATGATCTCGTCAAGCGTCCTCTTCGGAACATGATGAATGCCTTTATCATCACGCCAGTATTTTACATCGTTATTCTGAATGGTCTCGAGGGCCACCTTTTCAACCGGCTTGCCAATGGCGAGGACAAGCAGTACCTCATATTGCTTGGGAATGTCAAAGGCTGCCCTCAACCTCTCTTTCTTTACGGAGGCGATTATGCATCCGCCAAGACCGGCTTCGGATGCGCCCAGCATGATGCTCTGTGCAGCAATCCCGTGATCGATTCCAAATGATTCGGATATCTCCTTGTCGCCCAGAATGACTATATAAGCTGAGGGTCTCTCCATCGGATCAGGTCCCTCCCAGTTGGTGAGGTACCCGGCCCACGCAAGGCAGGGATAGATAGTTTCGCGCTGCGAAGGGTCAGTTACGAGGATATATTTCAATGGTTGGCGGTTGGCTCCTGAAGCTGACAGGCGGGCCAGGTCAACCAGCGAGACCAGGGTGTCTGCAGAAACGGCATGTGTGGAGTCAAACCGGCGGTATGTTCTGGTCTTTTCAATGAGTTGTTGGAGGTTCATGGTCGGAATTTTGCGCAAAGATAGGGAAAAAAGAAGGGCGAACGCACCGATCACACTTTCCGAAGGAAAAACACAAGTCCCTTAATAAAGCAGCCCCTCACCGGGGCTGCAGAAAATCCTATTTTTTCAGTGCTTCATCGTACCGCTCACCGATCACCTTCCAGTCGAGCAGTTCCCAGAATCCTTTTATATAGTCGGGGCGCCTGTTCCTGTAGTCAATGTAATATGCATGCTCCCAAACGTCACATGTCATCAGCGGTACAAGTCCCGACCTGATCGGGTTGCCGGCATTGGACTCCTGGGTGATTGTGAGTCTGCCGTCCGGTTTCATGCAGAGCCAGGCCCATCCTGCCCCGAACAGTGTTGAGGCCGCCTTTGTAAAGGCCTCCCTGAACGCATCGAACGAGCCGTATTCGGCATCGATGGCTTTGGCAACGGTCCCTGACGGGGTCCTTTTTCCAGTGGGGGAGAATGATGAAAAATAAAAAGTATGATTCCACACCTGGGCAGCGTTGTTGAATATGCCGCCTTCGGCCTTACGGATCATCGTTTCAAGTGAGGCCTCCTCGAAGGGTGACCCGGGAAGAAGGTTATTAAGGTTATTCACGTAGGCCTGATGGTGCTTGCCGTAATGGTACTCCAGCGTCTCGGGGCTCAGATGAGGTGCAAGGTCACCGGCAGCATACTTCAGTTGGGGGAGTTCAAATTTCATGACCTGGTCAGATTATTATGAATTACATGTAAATATATAAAATTGTGTCAGATTCCGGTGCTCTCAAAGCAGAAATATCCTGTCGGGAAGGGGCTCTGTCACCCCCTTTTCCCGTGCAACGGTGAAGAGTCTTTCGATTGCTTTTCTCCCCTCCTCTCCCAGTGACAGGCTGAAGTCGTTCACAAAAAGTTTTATGTGTTCGCGGGTCACATCTGCTTCGGTCTCGCGAGCGTGTTTCCTGATAAACTCCACCGAATCGGCCGGGTTTGAACGGGCATATTCTATGCTTCGCCTTATGGCCCTGTTCACCTTCGAACCAACCTCCGGGTCAATGCTGCGGTTGATGACGATGCCTCCCAGCGGCACCGGGAGTCCGGTCATCTCCTCCCACATCGCACCGGTATCTGCAACAAGGCTCAGCCCCATCGCCCTGTAGGTGAAGCGTGTCTCATGGATGATCAGACCGGCGCCGGCCTCACCTGAAAGCACTGCCTCAGGTATGTCGGAGAAGATGTATTCGCGTTTGCGCAGTGCGCCTGGCCAGAAGATGCTGAAGAGAAGATTGGCAGTCGTATATTTCCCGGGGATTGCAATCAAGACATCATTCAGTTCGCCGGGACTCATCATCCTGCTGCTCACCACGAGCGGGCCGTTGCTTCGTCCCAGTGCGCTGCCGGAGTCGAGGATCAGGTACCCTGATGCAGCGCGGGCATAAGCGTGAAAACTCATCTTGGTTATATCCACGCTCCCCTCTACAGCCCTGCGGTTAAGCTCCTCAACATCAGCCAGGAACCAGTCGAACTCCAGTCCCTCCGTATCGACCCTGCCGTGCACCATTGCTTCAAAGATGAAGGTGTCATTGGGGCAGGGTGAAAAGCCAAGAGTCAGTCTCATTATAGTTCTGCAGATAAATGTATGTGTATCATTGAATTACTCATTGTGTCCCATTGCCGGCAAGCAGCTCAAGCAACATGATCATCTTTTCCTCAAGGTTACGCAGGGCGACGGGTATGTCCCAGTTTTTCAGGTTGCGCGGTTCCACCATGTTGGATACTGCCCTGACGGCTATCCAGGGTATGCCTGCCATTGTGCATGTATAAGCAAGCCAGGCGCCCTCCATCGTTTCAATCCCGGGGTTCCATGCTTTCCGGATCCGTTCAATAACAGGCTGTGATCCGGAGGCCATGTTCACCGTGGCGCCAGCGACGGCGGGAAGCATTCCGGCGGCGAGGTCAAACCATTTTCCGCTGCAGGTTATCCGGCCGCCGGTGAAGGGGGGTGCGTCGGGATCAGCCAGGCCGGCGCCAAAGAGCGATGTGAAACTGCCGTTGTCATCCACCCCCATGTCAGCAAAACAGTCAGACAGTGTTGTGACCACGGAACCGGGAGGCAGCTTCTCAGTGTAGCTGCCGGCTATCCCGGCGCCTATCACAAGCGCAGGCAATGCCCCTGAGGCAAACCTCTTCTGCAAAGCCCAGGACACCGCAGCCCCTCCCACCCCGGTGACAAGTATCTCACAGAGGCAGCCCGCAGCCTCCGTGGCGCGACGAACTGCCTCCTCCTCAGAGGGATGAGCCACTGCTACAAGAAGAGTCGCGAATCCATTATTCATCAGTTGCATCCGTTAGAATGATAAATATATTATTTTTGAACATAATAGCCCTCATTCCGGACAACCATTTAAATTAGCGGCAATGATCTACCTGACCAGAAGGGAGCGTTTCAGCTCCGCGCACAGAATGTTCCGCCCCGAGCTCAGCGATGAGGAGAACATGATCATCTACGGCAAATGTTCCAATCCACTGTGGCACGGGCACAACTACGTGCTCAAGGTGACAGTAAGGGGTGAGCCAGACCCTGAGACGGGATACTTTATGAATGCCACGCGGTTAAAGGATATAATGATCGGGAGGGTTGTAGAAAAGCTTGACCATAAGAACATGAACCTCGAGACAGATTTCATGAAGGGCAAGGTTGCCACCACGGAGAACCTGGCCATGGCCATCTGGAACGAGCTGGAGGAGCCGCTGAGAGCCGAGGATGCCACCTTGCATTGCGTGCGGGTGGAGGAGACAGAAAATAACTATGTTGAATACTACGGATAAGATGGAAAAACTGAATGATGGCAGCGGTAAGCTGTCAAACGGATACAACAAGATTGAGAGATGGAACCCGGATGTCATTAAAGAGATCTCCGGATACTACTACAACATTCTGAAGCTGCTGGGAGAGGATCCCGACAGGGAAGGTCTGCTCAGGACACCCGAGAGGGTTGCCAAGGCACTCAGTTTCCTGACCAGGGGCTACCAGGCTGATCCGGAGGAGATCCTCCGCAGCGCCATCTTCAGGGAAGAATACCGGCAGATGGTTCTGGTGAAAGACATCGACATATACTCGATGTGCGAGCATCACATGCTGCCTTTCCACGGTAAGGCTCACGTGGCATACATTCCTGACGGTCACATAACCGGCCTGAGCAAGATAGCAAGGGTTGTGGAGACCTATGCTGCCAGGCTGCAGGTGCAGGAGAGACTGACCACACAGATCCGCAACTGCATCCAGGATAATCTGAAGCCGCTTGGTGTGGCCGTTGTAATTGAGGCACAGCACATGTGCATGCAGATCAGAGGGGTGCAGAAGCAGAACTCTGTCACCACCACATCGGCATTCACCGGCTGTTTCCTCTCTAACCTTAACACACGTGAGGAGTTCATGCACCTGATAGCCAGCAGGCTGCACTGATAATTAAAATCAACCCAAATAACTGACTTAAATATGAAAGCATTTGTATTCCCCGGCCAGGGTGCACAGTTCCCCGGGATGGGAAAGGATTTATACGAAAGTTACCCCGCCGCACGCGGGATGTTTGAAAAGGCCAACGAACTGCTTGGCTTTCGGATCACTGATATAATGTTTTCCGGTACTGACGAGGAGCTGAGACAGACGAGGGTGACCCAGCCGGCCATCTTCCTGCATTCGGTGATTCTCACCACGGTGTGCGGTGATGTCTTTGCCCCCGCCATGGTTGCCGGCCACTCGCTGGGCGAGTTCTCGGCGCTTGTGGCTGCAGGAGCCCTCTCCTTTGAAGAGGGACTGACTCTCGTGGCCGGCAGGGCTTCGGCGATGCAGCGGGCGTGCGGGATCAACCCGTCTACAATGGCCGCAGTGATTGGTATGGATGATGCAGTGGTGGAGGAGGTTTGCGCAGGACTGAACGGCACAGTGGTGCCGGCCAACTACAACAGTCCCGGCCAGATAGTGATCTCCGGCACCACGGAAGGTGTGGCCCTGGCATCAGAGGAGCTGAAGAACAGGGGCGGGAAACGGATAATACAACTCTCCGTCAGCGGCGGATTCCACTCGCCCTGCATGGAACCGGCAAGGCAGGAGCTTGAAGAGGCTATCAGGAAAGCACATTTCAACAGGCCTGTCTGCCCCGTTTACCAGAACGTGACGGGCAGGCCAGTCACTGACCCGGCTGAGATAATGGCCAACCTGATTGCACAGCTCACCTCACCGGTGCGGTGGACACAGACTGTACAGAATATGATTGCTGACGGCGCTGAGGAGTTCATCGAGGCGGGACCGGGCAATGTGCTGCAGGG
>CAZHAI010000072.1:5988-8978 GCA_964530645.1 uncultured Rikenella sp.
CCCAGTGAAATCACTGCCATCCCGATTTTTCCGTCCATCCTTATGACCATGGGTTTGGGAAACCTGATGTGTCTGAACCAGTGGCCTTTGCCTATCTCCTTCTGACCCCTCAGTTTTTCCCACATAATCACCCCCTCGGCTGTTGCTTCGTTTACTGCAAGGTAACCAATACTCATCGAGGTGACATTATGAAAGAAATGTGATCCCTGTGAGGCATCTACATGGAAGTTGGGCAGGCTGACCTCTACTATAATCCTCGCGTTTGATATCTGCGGCCATTCCACCGGTATTCCAAGAAAGCGGTCCTTCGTGCCCCACCGGCCGGGGCCGATAAGCACATACTTTCTTCCCTGTGCCAGCATCTTACGGTTGATTGCATCAATCTCCTCAGCCATCTCATTGGTCTTCAGATTATCAAACCGGTCCGGTTCAACATAGATGATATCGGTGATGCCTTCAACAAGGCCGTTGCCCATGCTCTTGCGTGAGACGAGCAGCATATCCTTATTGAAGACGCTCTCCGGATCTATTGAATAGCCTGCGCCGCTGCCCACCAGCGGCTTTATCTGAAGCAGGTAAAAGGTGCCCTTGCCCTCTTCATCCTTATCCAGGTCAACGGCATACTCAATCTCCACAGGGGCACCGAATGCCTCCCTTACTACCTCGAGCACTGTCTTGAGGGTATGTGCCAGCGGCATGTAGTCATACTTCAGGATATTGGAAAAATTGATCACCCTTGGTCCGGGCATACTCAGACCGGGATTAAGTGTATCATCATCAACGCTGTACACAGATGCTGCATGTGTCAGTGTGCCATCACTCTCCGCCCTGGAGATATCCAGTTTAACCAGGCCCGCATTTTCACCCTGAAGGAGATCCACCTCGCTTCTGGCAAGGTTGACTGCATAGAACTCCGTCTGTGAGTAACGGGTAAGATCCCTTATTGAGACAATATCCAGTGCAGGGTAAGCGGGTGAGAACCTGAACGCCCTCTCTCCGTCAAGCACATACTGGCCCAGCCCCACCGCCGCCACTGCAAAGCCGTCATGCGGGGTCATATTGGCAACCGGGTAGAAGTTAAACGACTGTGCGGTGCCGCTTATATGCGGGTAAAAGATGTCGCCGTAGCGATGGCCCACAACTGACTGAATGACAACGGCCATCTTCTCCTGCTCCACCTTGTAGTTCACGGCCTCGAAGTAGATGCGTGAGTTATCGGAGTAGATCGAGGAGAAGACAAGCTTTATAGCCCCGATAAGCTGTATCAGCCTCACTTCGGGGTCAGGGTGATTATTCGGCAGAAGGTAGGTGCCGAAGATCCCCGAGAAGGGCTGGCTCAGTGAGTCCTCAAACAGGCTTGATGACCTCACAGCCAGAGGTTTGGTGTTAAGCCTGATGAAGACACTCAACTTGTGCTCCAGTTCGTCGCTGATTGTTCCCACCAGGAACTGCTTCTGCAGCGCAGTAAAGTCCTTCTCACGGCTGACCACCTCCCACAGACGGTTTGTATCCATGAACTGGTCAAACTCGTCCGTGCCGATTATAGCGGTAAAAGGGGTACGGATGTTGATACCCGGCAACAGCCGGCCCAGCTCGAAGCTGTAGATCAGAGTGCTTATGAATGCGAGGCCACGGCCCTTGCCTCCGAGCGATCCGCCGGCAAAGCTCACCACGTTAGACTCGTCAATCATGACCGACTCATCGAAGTTTACAACCTTGCCCTTGTTCATCTCCCTTCGCCTCTTGCGTATCACATTGAGGAGGAACTCCCTCATCTCTCTCAGGCTCCTGAAGTCAGAGATTTTTACCGGGTTGATTATCTTGGCGACTTTCACCTCTCCCCTTGCCATAAGCCAGAGCGAGAAGTGGTTCTTCATAGCGTGGTATACAAGTGAGTCTTCAGGAACGGTCTTCAGGAAGGCCTCAAACTCCTTCATCGACTTTGCCACAGCTATCTGCCGTCCCTTGGTGTCACGGTAGACGAAATGGCCGAAGCCGAGATAATAGGTTATGAACGACTTGATATCCTGAAGCAGCGATTCCGAGTTCTTGTTTATGAAGTTCGCTTTCAGCTGCTCGGCATATCGGGCGTTCCCGGGATCTGATGACTGCAGTACGGTTGGGAGGTTGGGCTGCTCCTCCCTCATCAGCCTGATCATGTCATAGCCGGCCATTTCATAAAGCTGGCCGTTACGGGGGAAGCGCATATCAGAGATTACACCCAGGAGACTGTCCTTGTATTTTGCATACACTGACATTGCCTCCTCCCATGTTGTTGCCAGCAGAATTTTCGGCCTGGCTCTCAGTTTCAGCACCTTGTAAAGCTCATCGGATGAGACGTCCTCAATGAGAACACGTGTCTGCTCAAGCACAAGTGTATAGAGCATTGGCACATAGGTGGAATAATAATCGGGGGCATCCTCGATTATCAGGATAACCCCTGTGAGTCCCTTCTGCGTGTCATTGCCTACGTTGACCTTGTCTTCTAGCAGCTTTGCCATGGCGAAGAAGACCTTTGATTCTCCGGTCCAGACAAAGAGGTTGTCAAAGGGGACGCCGAGCTTCTTCTGCTCCTGCACCCAGGGGATGTCACTCGGGTTATTGAGCAGGAGGTATGTGGGTATATATGGATATTTCTGTTTTATCTTCCGGCACAGGTCCATAGGGTTGCTCTTATCGACACCCACCATAATTATGATCATGTCATAATGCCGTGCCTCAAGGCGTGAGAATGACTCATCCTCGCCGGAGACCCCTGTAATGCGAGGGATCGTTGTGAGGCTCATCTGGTAATATTCTCCCAGCATGTAATCCGAGAAGCGCCCCTCACCCTCAATCGAGTAGGCGTCATAGAGGCTGGCGACCAGCAGTATCTCCCTGACCATGAAAGGCATAAGATCATGAAATACATCCCTCTCGGCATTATGCCTGTCAAGGAAATGTTGCAGCAGTTTTCGTATTGATTTGCTGTCGGGGTCGAGGGGTATGGG
>CAZHAI010000073.1:0-8790 GCA_964530645.1 uncultured Rikenella sp.
GCGTGAGACTCTGAAGTCTGATGTTGATTCAGAGTGATAATTAAACCATTCGAAAGAACTTTCATGCTTCAGAGCGACTCTTTATCGCTCACATGGTCTTACAAATATAACCCAGACCAGGCTGTCCGTCAAGTTTTTCAGGGTATTTCTACCATGAAGAAAGTAACACGAAACGAACAGGTTTATCAACAGAGGTAAATAATAGATATTCAGGCTGATGGAATAAAAACGACAGGGTTATCAACAGCTGTTGATAACCCTGCATGTTTGTGATATGCAAGTGCCTGTTACTCGAGTATTACTTTTTGGTTTTTCGGGTACTTCACACTGTATGTCAGGATGACCTCTTTTGTCTGGCGGGGCTCGATACCGAGATCCCATGTGACCTCACCGGTTACACTGTTGTGGTTCCCTCCGGTGAGCTCCACAGCCTCAACTGTAATGCTGCTGTTCTGTGACAGCGGAAGCTGGTCGCGAAGCCTGACAGTCACTGCCCGGCTCTTGTTGTTACGCACCGAGATCAGGAAGGAGAGAGTCTCCACCCTGTTGGAACCTATCAGCTTCTGCGAGGTGAAATCAGTCCGGCGGTCGCGCTTGACAGTGATGCTGTTGTCAGCTCCGAGAGACACCTGCAGGGTGTCAGTGAGCTCGGCAGTGTTGATGTATCCCTTCCCGGTGAAGGTGTTGCTGAAGTAGATGTTAGACTCACCCGGCAGGAGGTTGTATTTTTCCCAGTCAGTAATGTATCCCATTAGGTAAGCCGTGGAGGCCAGCTTGGGTGTGGCTGCATAGCTGTATGTGGCGGGCACTGTGAGACGCTGCAGTTCCACCGTCTCAGCCTCGCCTCCTGAAGCAATTGTTTTGGGTACGTTAACATCGAAACTGAAACTGATGTTCGACTCGCTTACTGTGACAGGCATGGGAGCGCTTGCTTGCAGATCCATCATCATGGCTTCCTCTTCCACCTTCTCCTGGCGGGCGGCAGGCCTTCCCTTGGTTCCGTAGCCGGCGACAACCATCTCATTGAGAGCATATGCCTGGTAGAAATCTATGAACCAGGGATCAAGCGTGGGGAGGAATCCGGCTGTCATCGGGGCTGCATTCGACAGACTGACCTTCACATCCTTCCATTCTATTCCGCTGTTCTGCCAAATGTCAGCCTTATATATAATAACTGCCGGATCAGCTATGTCATCAACCCTGATGTCATATGTCGGTCTCCAGCCGGCATTCATTACAACATAGGAGATTTTAAGTTTCCCTGTGGCAGGCCTGGTGCCGGAAACGGTGACAACAATCTCACCGGAGGGCATCTTCGAGCGGTCGACCCTGCCCGCAAGCTGCTGCTCCAGCTTCTCCTTCTCCTCCCTGTACTCCTTAATGATCCTGCTCTTTTTGAGCAGGGCGCTCTTGACAGATTCCATATTGGTTGAGTAAATGTCGATAAGGGCCTTGATCTGCTCCGGAGTGATGGCTGATTTGCTTGTGACGACATCATAGTTGGCCTTGAGGAAGCGCTCCTTCTCAAGCAGCACCTCCATCGCCATCGTTTCATCCTCTGTCTTCAGATCAATGGCCTCGATTTTGTCACGGAGACTCTTTATTTCCTCCGATTCGGCGGGGTTCTCGAGGTAGTTATTGCGCTGGTTGACCCCCATGATCATGAAATCGCCTTCACCACGCACCTGTATGCTGTTGGGATCAATATAAGGAGATAGTCCTCCGGCAACAAAATCCCACGTGCCAGGCTGGAGAGAGAGGGCTGCATCACCGGAGAGCTGGGCTCCCTGTCTGAAGACAGTTACATGGGTGACGGGACACTGAACGTACTTCTCCTGCCCTTCAAGGGTGGATGACGACAGTGCTATCGCAATGAGAGCAACAAACAGATATTTTTTCATTTGATCTTATTTTTTATAAAGGTATGCAAAAAGAGTTATTCGCTCAAGAATGGCAAAAACCCTGCCGTAAAAAAGAGACTGCCGGACGATTGAAGTCCGGCAGCCCCGTCTTTACCATTCATTAAACCTAACCATTGTAATCTTTAAGAACACTCATTAACTTCTGACGGGCAAAAAAGATACGGCTCTTTACAGTGCCGAGCTTCAGATTGAGATTCTCAGCAATCTCCTCATACTTGAAGCCGTCAAGATGCATGCGGAACGGAAGACGGTAATCATCATGCAACGCATTGATTTCCTTTTCAATCTCATTACCGGCGTAAGCCGACTCGGGGGAGATGCTTCCCTTATCCGAGGGAAGATTGAGATAGTAAAGTTCCTGCGTACCGTCCATCATTGTGTTTTCCCTCATCTTTCTGCGATAGTTGTTGATGAAGGTGTTTTTCATAATAGTGAAGACCCAGGCCTTAAGGTTCGTGGCATCCACAAATTTGTCCTGGTTCTGTATGGCTTTTAGAAAAGTATCCTGAACGAGATCAAGCGCATTGTCGCGGTCGAGGGTCAGACTGAGGGCGTACTTCTGAAGATTGCCCTTCAGATCTATTATGCTGGCTGTAAATTCCTGTGCAGTCATCTCTCTTTTTGTTTTTGTTTGTTGATACAAAATTAAACACATAAAATAAGATATCCAAATCCGAATATCTTAAATTATAGTTAAAGTGGTATTGCATCGGGTTCAATCTAAATATTAAAATATTTAAGATCATGTGTTTATATGCTAATTGTCTAAATTAGGATATAAGAGTATTTTATTGCCAGAGGGATGCACTTCAGGCATCATTTGGGAGGCCGGATCCGGGAGCAGGCTTCTTAAGTGCTTCATAACCAGAAGCTAAAACCATAACCCCTGCGCGGGAACTTTGTTCATCCGGCTTTTACTGCAGGCTCACAGGCGCAACCTTTCTTCTAAATTGACTATATTTACAAAAAAGTGTCTTATGGAGTTAAAGGATTATCCTTCAGGAAAAACAGCCTGTTACAGCTTTGATGCTCCGGGAGCTCCCCGGGCAGTCATCCTGCTTGTGCACGGGCTGGGTGAACATGCGGGCCGGTATGCCGGCTGGGCTGCCAGGTTCAACGGGATCGGAGTGACCCTGCGGGCTTTTGATCTTCCCGGACACGGCCGTTCTGAAGGCCGGTGGGGGGTGATACCCAGCGGCGAAAAGGTCTATGACACAATTGATAAAATGTCTTCTGAGATTTCATCGGAGTTTCCAGGTGTGCCTCTTTTTATCTATGGTCACAGTCTGGGCGGAGGGATTGTTCTGAATTATCTTATCAGACGCAAGCCGGCCGTGACGGGAGCAATAGTCACCTCGCCGTGGGTCATCCTCTCCGAAACGCCTCCCCCCCTCAAGGCATTTATTGCCAACCTGGCGGGTAGCCTTGTTCCCGGGATGACACAGCCATCAGGACTCAGGATTGAGCATCTATCCAGTGATCCTGAGGTAGCAAAGGCGTACACAAATGACCCTCTTGTCCATGGCCTCATATCGGCCGGGCTTTACCGGTGGATGACCTCAGCCGCCGAGGAGACGCTGGCACGCGCCACGGAAATCAGTGTGCCCCTGCTGCTGGTACATGGCCGGAATGATATGATAACCTCCCCCTCAGGCTCGGTGCAGGTGGCTGGTTCAGCCCCGAAAGCAACACTGAAACTTTGGGATGAAGGCTACCACGAGCTGCATAATGACCCGCTGAAGGAAGATCACTTCGACTTCATCACGGAGTGGATGGATACATTAATCTAATACTGACCGGATGGAATTGCTGACTGCGGTGCCGCTCCCCCCTGCGGCTCCGGGGATTACCCATGATACTCCGGTGATGTTTCTGGGCTCCTGTTTTGCAGGGGAGATCGGGTCCAGGATGGCTTCAGGGAAGTTGCAGGTGATGACAAACCCGCACGGAACACTCTTCAACCCTTTTTCTGTGGCAGGAGCTCTGGACAGGTTTGCTTCGGAATATGTCTATTCCGGGAAGGATATATACATGCACCAGAACAGGTACATGAGCCTTGATCACCACACCTCCTTCTCCTCATATGATAAGGAGACTCTCATTGAAAGGCTGAACGATGTGAGCCGAGCCGCATCAGCCTACATCAGAAAGGCTTCAATCCTCTTTGTGACATTCGGCACTTCCTATGTCTATAATATAAAGGAAAGCGGCGCAATAGTTGCCAACTGTCACAAGCTGCCCTCATCGCTCTTCATACGCAGACAGGCTTCATGGCTAGAAATAGCAGCCCGCTGGAAAGAGACACTCGGCCGTATTGCTGAGGTCAATCCGGGACTCAAAGTATGGTTCACCGTAAGCCCGGTGAGACATCTGGCCGACGGCGCCCATGCCAACCAGCTGAGCAAATCTCACCTCCTACTCGCAACGGAGGAGCTGCTCGGACACCCATCCGTGGGCGGCTACTTCCCGGCTTATGAGATATTCATGGATGAACTCCGCGATTACCGCTGGTATGCATCGGATATGGTCCATCCCTCGGAGACTGCAATCGATTATATCTGGGAAAAATTCTGTTCGGTTTTTATCCCCGGACATGTCCTCAGGCTATGGAACGAGGCTGCAAGGATCACAAGGGCCACGGCACACCGTGTTTCCGGAGGACCGGCTGAGACGGCGCCCTTTGCAACTGCCATGCTTGAAAGAATCGGAGACCTTAAAAGCAGGGCACCGTTCATTGACCTTTCAGCAGAAGAAAAGTACTTCAGGGAACTTTTGTATAAAAAATAGTGCCACTACTTAAACAAAAATAAACTTCCGTTGTTTTTGTTTCATGAAATCCTAACAATATGAAACGTTATACATTACTATTACTGGCGACTATTCTTTCCTTCAGCCTGTCGGCACAGCAGGGGGCAGGGGTCATTCGCGGACAGGTGGTTGATGCCACCACAAACGAACCTGTGCCATTTGCAAGTGTTGTAATCTGGAACACTACAACAGGTGCAATGACCGACTTCGACGGCAACTTCAGTTTCACAGGAGTAAAGCCCGGATTTGTGGAGCTTCGGGTCTCTTCGGTTGGATACAAGACATACGTCTCTGAAGGTGTCATGGTTACAAACAACAACGAGATCAACCTCGTAATCCCTCTCGAAACAACAGTGGTTGAGGTGGCTGATGTCATAGTGAAACCCTCTCCGTTCCGTAAATCTGTTGAGAGCCCCATCTCCGCCAGGATAATAAGCATTCAGGAGATAGAACTTAACCCGGGCGGCAACCGCGATATCTCACGCGTGATTCAGTCGTTTCCAGGCGTTGCCTCCACCCCGGCCTTCAGGAATGACGTGATTGTCAGAGGCGGCGGACCGAATGAGAACAGGTTCTTCATCGACAACGTGGAGATTCCATACCTGAACCACTTTTCAACACAGGGATCGTCAGGCGGACCGACGGGTATTATAAACGTCGACTTTGTCAGGTCGGTTGATTTCCTTTCAGGCGCTTTCCCCGCTTCAAGGGGTAATGCCCTGAGTTCGGTAATGGAATTTTCGATGATTGAAGGAAACAAGGAGAAGCGGTCGCTCAGGGCAACCGTTGGCGCCTCCGACCTGGGACTTACATATAACGGCCCGGCGGGTGAGCGCAGTTCACTGATCGTTTCGGCCCGGAGGTCATACCTGCAGTTCCTGTTCGGAGTGATCGGGCTGCCGTTCCTTCCGACATATACCGATTTCCAGTTCAAGTACAAGGTGAAGTTCGACCAGAAGAATGAGCTCACTGTTCTGGGTATAGGGGCGAAGGACGATTTCAGGCTGAATCTCGATGCAAATGAGACAGAGTATCAGCGCTACATCCTTGGTTACATACCCACCCAGGAGCAGTACAGCTATACGGTGGGTGCAGTTTACAGGCACTTCCGCACAAACGGGTCTGACATGGTGGTCCTGAGCCGCAACTATCTGAACAACACACAATACAAATATTTGAACAATGATGACTCAGATCCTGCCAACCTGACATATGATTATAAGAGCGGGGAGGGTGACATAAGACTCAGGTACGAGCGTACCGTTGTATGGCCCAATTCATTCAGGCTGAGCTATGGTGCCGGCACGGAGATGTCGCGTTACCGCAATGACACCTTCCGGCAGTTCTTCACCGGCGGAGCTCTTGAGACGGAGCTTTACAATTCAAACCTCGTCTTCTTCAAATATGCCGCTTTCGGACAGTTGAGCCGGTCGTTCATAGACGAGAGACTGAGACTCTCTTTCGGCCTTCGCACCGATGCCAACTCATATTCATCGGTGATGTCCAACCCGCTGACGCAGATCTCACCGCGCCTGTCAGCTTCTTATGCACTGAACAGCCTGGTCAATCTGAACTTTAACGTGGGACGTTACTATCAGCTTCCTCCTTACACGGCACTGGGCCTGAAGGATAACGACGGAAACTACATCAACAAGGAGAACGGACTTAAATATATTGCCGCCGACCATATAGTGGGAGGCGTTGAGCTCATACCCGACGAGAGGCTGCAGTTCACCCTCGAAGGTTTTTACAAGAAATATTCAGATTACCCATTCTCGGTGGCAGATCAGGTTCCGCTGTCAACAAAGAGCGCCGGTTACGGTGTGTTTGGCAACGAGTCGCTTGTCTCGACATCTGTCGGAAGGGCATACGGATTTGAGTTCATGGGCCGCGCCAGGGACTTTGAAGGCCTGAACATGGTCTTCTCCTACACCTTCGTGCGAAGTGAGTTTGAGGGGACTGACGGCAAGTATATTCCTACTGCCTGGGACAACAGGCATCTTCTCAGCGTCACCGCTACGAAGAGTATCGGGAAGAGCTGGGATGCAGGATTCCGCTGGAGATATGTCGGCGGGGCTCCCTACACTCCGTTTGATGACAATAAATCATCATTCATCGATGCATGGAATGTGTCAGGGCAGGGATACCTCGACTATAGCCGCTTCAACAGCGGGAGACTGAAGGGATTCAGCCAGCTTGACCTCCGGATAGACAAGCAGTTCTACTTTAACAAATGGTCGCTCATGCTGTACCTCGACGTGCAGAACGTCTACAACTTCAAGGCGGACCAGCCTGACATTCTTGTACTTCAGACCGACGGCAACGGCGCACCGCTTGTCAACCCGCTGGATTCAGAGCGTTATCTTCTGAAATACATTGATGCTGAAGCCGGAACGGTGCTGCCAACCATAGGCATAATAATTGAAATCTGAAAAATTTAAAGAGATGAAATACCTTATAATATTAATAACAGCAGTTCTGCTTGGCTCATGTACTTCAAAGCCTTCTGCCTCCAGGCTGGCACAGAGGCAGACCTTTACCGATGTGGTCACCAATACCTCAGGTAACGGTCAGGAGATTGAGCTCAGTTTTTACGGCGGGCCCTCACTCTATTATCCTTTGATGGCCATCTGGCTGGAGGATGAACAGGGTAACTACATACAGACACTTTTCGTTCCCAGGGCAATTGCTACCGGTGTCTTCAAATATGGATCGAATGCATCAGGCAAATGGGTTGAGGCAGCCAAACGCGCTCCGCAGACTTTGCCGTACTGGTCACACAAGAGAGGTGTAAAGGCTTCAGACGGTCTCTACATGCCCGATCCGGAGAATCCGGTTGCCGATGCATACAGCGGAGCCACTCCTGTAACCAGTTTCGTGATGAAAAGCCGGGCTGACAGTCCGCTTTCCTCAAGGTTCAGGGTTATGTTCGAGATCAATCAGAACTGGGACTGGAATGAATACTGGACTAATGACAAGTATCCAGGTGAGAGAAACTACCTGTTCAACGCTCAGCCCTCCGTTATTTACGAGACTGTTGTCGACCCTGATCGCTTGCAGGACAGATACATCCTCAGGCCGGTCGGTCACAGTCATCCCACGGGGGCAACCGGCGAACTCTTCACCGACCTGAGCACTATCACGACGGCGCTGCAGATTGCTGACTCGGTTGTAGTCAGGGTAAGAAAATAACAGGAAACTTAATCAGGATAATTTCAGAGGCTGTTTGCCCATTCTGCCAGTGCGGCAGGTGAGCAGACAGCTTTCGTCTTACCGTTGCTCCATGAACCGCTCGTGTCATATCTGCCGAGCACAAGGATCTTTTTCAGTTCCAGTTCCTTTGCCATTCCGCTGCAGAATCCTTTCACCTCATCGTCGGGCTCTGAGGCCGGAAGGTTCAGTGCCAGCACTGTGAACGGCCTGACTGAGTGAATTCCCCTTATATCATCCGCAGAAAGAGTTCCCTCGGTATAAACGACGTTGTAACCCTTTTGCCTGAGAAGATATTTAAGAAAGACAAGGTTGTTCTCACTCTCGGGGTTACCGAGATTGATTATTGCGGCGCTGCGGCCGTTGAC
Source organism: uncultured Rikenella sp. (assembly GCA_964530645.1). Taxonomy (GTDB): domain Bacteria; phylum Bacteroidota; class Bacteroidia; order Bacteroidales; family VadinHA17; genus SR-FBR-E99. Next base: position 8,309 of record CAZHAI010000073.1, read on the forward strand.
CTTTGCCTCGCTGGAGACATCTTCTGAAATGAGGATAGTTCTTATTACATGCCTTATGAACTGCTCCTGGGGTCTCGAGATACAGTCTGTCAGCCATAGTACTCTTGCCTTCTGCATAAGTGGATGGAACACCTGCAGGTACGCATCGGCAAGTCCCTTTTCCCTGACAAACTGGCTCAGTTTTTCCCTGAACTCCTCTTCGCTGAAACGCAACGCTGACATGATCAGGTCTCCCGGCTTGAAAGAGCCGTCTCCGGCGTCCTCTCCCGCACCTGTCTTCAGAACTTCGCGAAGCAGGTCGCTGTCACTCAGTTCTGCTATCTTCGATATCTTCAATCCGTTCCTGTTAAGGATTGAAATGGTTATAAGCTTCTTAAGCTCCTCCTCGGTGTAATGCCTGATATTTGAATCGCTTCTCTCAGGCGTCAGGATCCCGTATCTCTTCTCCCACATTCTGATGGTATGTGCCTTTATACCACAGA
>CAZHAI010000074.1:0-7468 GCA_964530645.1 uncultured Rikenella sp.
GTATAGGAGCCTTCCGCGCTGTCTCAGAGTCATTTACCGACCTGACCATCCTGCAGCTTGACGCACACTCAGACCTGAGGCCTGCCTACGAGGGATCTCACCTGAACCACGCCTGCGCAGCCGCAAGGGCCAGGGAGTATGCGCCACTTGTGCAGGTGGGCATAAGGAGCATGGCAGCCGAAGAGCTTCCGTTTGTTGACAGAAAAAGAATCTTCTATGCACATGAGCTCTACAGTGACAAGACGCTGTATGACAAAGCCCTGAAACAGTTGTCGGGCAATGTCTACATCACATTGGATCTTGACGTTTTTGATCCGTCAGTCATGCCATCCACCGGTACTCCCGAACCGGGAGGCCCGGACTACCGTGAGCTCATGTTCTTCCTCCGTGAGGTGTTCCGTAAACGAAACGTGACAGGTTTTGACGTGGTTGAGCTCTGCCCTTCTGATACGAACAAGGCTCCTGATTTCATGGCTGCAAAAGTAATCTACCAGATGCTGAGCTACAAGTTCGGTTACTGATCTCCGGAACGGTGGCATGCAATCACTGATGTCCGGCTTATAATAACAGGAATCATGCTACAGCGGTTTGTCAAACTGTTTGGCCTCCTCCCATATCTCATTCATCTCATCAAGGGTCAGGTCGCGCAGTGAAAGACCCTTTGCAAGAGTTTTCTGCTCCAGATAGCTGAACCTGCTGATGAACTTCCTGTTTGTCTTTTCGAGGGCTGATTCAGGATCTATCTCGTATAGTCGTGCCGCATTGATGAGAGTAAAAAAGAGATCCCCCAGTTCAGCCTCGATATTGACCTTTCTTCCAGAGGCAATCTCCACCTTCAGCTCATTGAGTTCCTCGGTGACCTTGTCCCATATCTGCTCACGCGATTCCCAATCGAATCCCACTCCTCTGACCTTTTCCTGTATCCTGTTTGCCTTGACAGTTGCCGGCAGTGAGGAGGGAACGCCGGAAAGTACCGGTTTGTACACAGCATGTTCTGTCATCTTCAGCTTCTCCCAGTTTTCCTCCACCTCGCGGGCGCCCCGCGTTACGTTTACATCACCGAAGACGTGTGGATGCCGGTATATCAGCTTGCTGTTGATCCCTTCGAGCACCTCGCCCATACCGAAAATTCCTTTTTCCGATCCGATCTTTGCGTAGAATACTATATGGAGCATGAGGTCGCCCAGCTCCTTCCGGATCGATTCACTGTCATCCTCCAGGATAGCGTCTGCAAGCTCATAGGTCTCTTCTATTGTCAGTTTTCTCAAAGTCTGGTTGGTCTGCTTCATGTCCCATGGACACTTCTCTCTCAGCTCATCCATTATGTCGAGCAGCCTTGTAAATTCCCTGATTGCTTTTTCTCTCATCAAAATGTAGTTTTAAAACAGGCCGTTGCTTTCACGGCTTTCGTTGCGTGCTTCCACCCTGACAGCATCTCCGGTTTCAACTGCAAACAGCTGGCAGAGATTTGCGCTGTTGATTGACAGCTCCAGCAAGTCCAGGCTGTTGAAGCGGGTGACAATCTCACCTACGGGCTCATCGCTGTATAACCGGCTTATCTTTTCGGTGAAGTAATTGTTGCTCTTGATCAGTATCCTGAAGTCCCTCCCTTCGAACACCCTGGAGAAGATTTCGCGGGTGATGTTGGTAATTGCATTACCGTAGGAGTCAATGAAGATGACACTTCCGATTATCACGTTACGGTCAATTGTGGCTCTCAAAGGCACCTTCTCGGAGAGAGAGGAGATTTTTGTACCAAGGCTTTCCGGCGCCTTACCCATGACAATGGCGGCAGCAGCCCTGACGAACAGTGTGATCTCATCATCGTTATCATGATTGTCAAGGCTGATGATCAGATCAGCCTGCGTGTTGAGGATGAGGTTGAACATTCCGTTATCAGCCCCCAGAAACCAATGGTTGCGTGACCGGACAAGCAGGTGTGGGTGTTCTCCCGTGCCCTCGCTGCTTATGAAGATGAGGTGGATGGTGCCTTCCGGATAGTGGTTGTACGTATTTCTGATCACGAAGGCACCGTGCATGATATTCAGAGGCGGTATCCCGGCTGCATTGCTGACAACGGTAACCCCCGGACAGTCAGAGGAAAGTTTTCCCCTGAGTATCCCATTGAAGAAATCATCCTCCCTCCACTCGGTGGTAAGCGTGATCAATGGCATCCTAAAATTGTTACAGCAAAGATAGTCTTCTGCGAAAAATAAACTTACTTTGCGGTATAACGGATGAATAAAAACAGTCAGGATCATAAGGTGTTGAAGGAGAACCAGGAAAGTACGCGAGAAGAGAGGCGGATGACAGAAAGAGTGATAATGCTTGATGAGATAGACCCCATTGTCATGCTGGGTCCCAACAACAGGCTGCTTGACCAGATACAGGGCTATTATCCGAAGATCAGGCTCATTGCAAGGGGAAATGAAATAAAATGTATCGGTGAGCCCGATGAGGTTTCCGTCTTCGCTGACCGGATGACCGAACTCATTGATTATTACCGGCGTTACAACCGCATTGAAGAGGGTGACCTTGAACGTCTTCTCCTCGATGATGATCATATGCGCACTGCTGCCAGCGGTGACTTTGAAGATGCCCTTGTTTTTGGCACAAACGGAAAGCCGGTACGGGCACGCACAGTTAACCAGCTGCAACTCGTGAAGGATTACAGCCTGAATGATCTGATCATTGCAGAGGGGCCTGCAGGCACGGGTAAGACATACACTGCAATAGCTCTTGCCGTCAGGGCACTGAAGAATCATGAAGTCAAAAAGATTGTACTGACCCGTCCTGCCGTTGAGGCGGGGGAGAGGCTGGGATTCCTTCCGGGCGACATGAAGGACAAGCTCGATCCATATCTTCAACCGCTGTATGATGCACTTCATGACATGATCCCGTTCCGAAAACTGGAGCAGTGGATAGAGGACGGAACGGTACAGATAGCACCGCTTGCATTCATGAGAGGCCGGACCCTGGAGAACAGCTTCGTAATACTGGATGAAGCTCAGAATGCAACCATGAGCCAGCTCAAGATGTTCCTTACACGAATGGGAGTAAGCAGCAAATTCATCCTGACAGGTGATACGACACAGATCGACCTTCCCCGGAGAAGCGATTCGGGACTGCTGCAGGCAATGAGGCTCCTGTCAGGAATTGACGGGATTTCTATCGTACGGTTCGACGAAGGAGATATTGTCCGGCACCGGCTTGTAAAGAACATCGTCAGGGCTTATGAGTCCGATGAGAAGAGCAAAAACGAGGAATTGAAGCAACAAAAATAAAGATCAATGACACAGGCTATTACCAGAACAGATTTCAGCTTCCCACAGCAGAGGGGAGTATACCGTGGTAAAGTCCGCGACGTTTACAATATTGATGACAAGTATCTTTTTATGGTCGCCACTGACCGCATCTCGGCCTTTGACGTTGTGCTTCCTGAAGGAATTCCCTACAAGGGACAGGTCCTTAACCAGATAGCAACAATGTTTCTTGAGATGGTAAGCGATATAGTTCCCGTTTGGAACATTGCCTCACCTGATCCCAATGTGACGGTAGGTGTGAGATGCCAGCCCTTCCCGGTTGAGATGATAGTCAGAGGTTTCCTTACAGGAAGTTCATGGCGACTTTACAAATCCGGGGGCAGAGAGATATGCGGGATACCTCTCCCGGAAGGTATGAGAGAACACCAGCGGTTTGAAAAGCCCCTCATAACACCCACAACCAAGGCGGAGCAGGGCATGCATGACCAGGATATCTCTGCAGCTGAGATCATCCGGACCGGTCTGGTCTCTGAGGAGGAATACAACAAGCTGGAGGATTACTCGTTGAAGCTCTTCATGAGAGGTTCGGAGATTGCAGCCAGACAGGGTCTCATACTGGTTGACACCAAATACGAATTCGGCAAACGTGACGGGAAGATATACCTGATTGATGAGATACACACACCTGACAGCTCCAGGTATTTCTATTCGGAGGGATATGAGGAGAGGTTCAGCCGGGGTGAACAGCAGAGACAGCTCTCCAAGGAGTTTGTCCGGGAGTGGCTTATGGCAAATGGCTTCCAGGGAAGAAGCGGAGAGAAGGTGCCGGAGATGACCGGTGAGATTGTAACAGCGATTTCAGACCGTTACATTGAGCTCTTTGAAAGAATTACCGGCAGGGAATTTGTAAAGGCTGATACTGAGGATCCCCTGATGAGGATTGAGAGGAACGTGAACAGTTACCTTAAGGAGCTGAAGCAGTAAAGTAAACGAGGGGGCAGTATAACTAAAGAATGGCATTTTTGATGAACGTTAAAATGAGAGTTTCCTTCGTGCGGCATGCAGTTATTATATTGATAATGACGGCAATGACTCTGCAAGCCTCGCTAATGGCCCAGGTGCCGGTCCCGGTTGAGATCTCCACTGAGAAGATTGTTTCGGAAGGGAAGGTTTACTACATGCATCCAGTTGAAAAAGGACAGACACTCTATTCAATTGCCAGGGCTTACAGTGTGACAGTTGACCTGCTTAACCGTGAGAACGGCTTAGCTGACAACGGCATCAAAGAGGGACAGATGCTCAGGATACCTGCAGCGGCGGTTGCTCAGGGACAGGCAGCCGTTAAGAATTCATCGGCGGCACAGACCCGGCCTGGAGAGCAGTCAACTGCGGGAAAACCACCAGTCACGTCTACGGCACGGCAAACCCAGCCGGCTCCGGCAGTAAATAACCAGGATGAGCGTTATATCTATCACAGGGTAGTTCGGGGCGAGACTCCCGGAACGATTGCAAATGATTACGGAATCACTCTGAGGGAGCTTAAGCGAGCCAACAAAGGTATGCTCTTCCCCCATGAGGGCGATTACCTGATGATACCCCGCAATAAGATTTCCGCACGGCAGACAGAGCAAAGAGCAGAGGAAAAGATACCTGAGATTCCTGTTGATACCGTGACAGTAGATACTCTTGCTGCTGCAGAGGAGTCAGAGGAGTTCACGACGCCCGGTAGCAGGACGGAGATTACCAGGCTGGACGGCTCAGTCAGGGTGGCAGTCCTTTTCCCGTTTTTTATCAGGGAAAACAATAATACATTTTACACTGACTCAACCCGTACTGATACTCAGGGAAATACGATTTACCAGGAGGGGAGCAGGTCGGCCGGCTCAATCTACGACGGCAGCATTCCTTTCCTCGAGGCATATGAAGGTATCCTGGTTGCAGTTGACAGTCTGCGGTCATTGGGACTTACAGTTCAACTGGACGTCTATGATACCGGTTCAGACACAAACACAGTAAGCAGTCTCCTGATGTCCGGCTCCCTGAATAATGCTGACCTTATAATTGGGCCGGTATTCTCATTTCATCTTGAGCAGATTGCAGCATGGGCTGCTCAACGGGACATCCCCTTCGTCTCACCGGTGCCGTTGCGTGACCGGAATATTGTTGAAAACAAACCCACCCTCTACCGGGTGATTCCCTCGGAAGCCGTAATTCGTGATTTCATAGCGGCCGAACTGAGGTCCCATCCTGAAAGCAAGGTGATCTTCCTTCACGCTGACAGTGCGATGTATGATCCGGCAACATCTGCCCTCTGGCTGAAGGTTGTTGAAGCTACAGGGGATACCTCTGCTTCCCTGACAGGAAGGCTGGTAGCTCATCATTTCACAGGGGTGACCTCCAAACGGAACGTATACAGCAATGTCTCTGCGATGGAGAAACTGCTTGATCCGGATCGTGAGAATATAATTATAATGGCAACTACCCAGACTCCGGTAGTAAGTTCTGCCTTCTCTGCCCTCCACGGCCTGACAAAAAGGTATGACATCAAGGTATTGGGATATCCGGAGATAAGAGGGCTTGAAACTATAGACCTTAAGTATTATTATGATCTCGAGCTGATTATTCCCACTGAAAGCTACGTCGACTTTGAGTCGCCTGCAGCACAGGCCTTCAGCTCAATGTTCATGAAGAAGTTCAGGACTGAGCCAATGGCTGAGAGTTTCGCATGGAGGGGCTTCGACATAGCATGGTACTTCATTGCCGGAATTGCCACAGGCGGCAGGAATTTTCTCACGGACCCGGGGACATTCAATCCCGCCCTGCTCTGCCTGGAGCCTGATTTCAGACGTGACAGCAGGCAAAACGGATACGAGAACGGAGGGATTTTCATTGTCCGGTATCACAAGGATATGACAATTGAGATTAAGAGACCATGGCCGAGGCCTGTTACAGAGCAGGATATCCGTCAGGATTCGGTCAGTTTTCCTTTTTCAGGTTCATCAGGACGTAATCGAGTACGATAGGCAGGTCTTCCGGACTGACCCCGTTGGATGTAAGTACCTGGACGTCATCATTGAAGGCATTTATAAATGCCTCCTCTGTCAATTCTCCGCCGGCAACGGCACTGAGGTAATGCTCAGCCGCCTTACGTGTATTACCCTGGCAAAGAGCAAGGTGTCCCATGTTGATTTTGTCAAACGGTGTTAAGCCCGTTTCGGAAAGTCGTTCAAAATATTTTTCTGCCTCTGCATATTTTCCGGTGACAATGTAGCACCAGGCTATTGGTCTGAGGACCTTTGAGTTCCCCGGTTTTTCGTACTCAATCCTGAAATAGTGTTTCAGGGCTTCCTCATAATTGCTGGTATCAAGGCAGCAGTGAGCAGTCATGAGTATGGTGTTCAGGTCATCAGGCTCGTTGAGCAGGGCTCTTCGATAGGCTTCGAGTGCCTCTGCCGGTCTTCCAAGCTTGCGGAGACAGAGACCGGTCTTTCGCAGGGTCCAGGTGCGGGCCTCAATCATTAATGCGCGTGAGTATTTTTCAAGTGCCTTTTCAAACTCACCGGCTATCTGATAGCAGTATCCCGCTTTCTCATAGATCTCTGCATCATCAGTCACAGTATTGAGAATGGTGATGTAGAGTGCAAGGGCATCTTCGTAGTACTCCTTGCTGAAGAAGTAGTCTGCCAGAGACCTGTCATCTGCAACAGACCCGCATGTCTCCCTGTAGAATACAGAGTTGTAGATGTCGAGCCTGCCATTGAATAGGTCGTCAAATTCGTTCCGGAATCCTGAGAGTTTGAAAAACCGGTAGAGGTCGTGCACATACTGTGTTACCGTTGTCCTGAATACCGCGGCGGGGTCAGTAAATTCACTGTCATATTTCATCTGCTCAAGCCCCTCAAGTTCCATTCTGAATACCTTGAGCATCATGCTCTTCTGGTCTGCAGGAAGGAATTTCATGTTAAGAATGAGGGAATACTTGTCGGAATTACATATGAACGGTGTTTTATACAGTGCTTCAGCCAGTTCATTTATGGCAGGGCCAAGGATCTCATCCTTGTAAACGGAGTCTACTGCCTCATGATCAGGGTAGAAAGGAATGAACCAGTTGCGCATTTCCCTGAAAAAGTCGAATTGCTTAAGCCCCGCGAAAGCTGACATGTAAACATCTGAACCCTCCATCTGCAGATTGGTCAGTTCTTCCA
>CAZHAI010000074.1:7478-8778 GCA_964530645.1 uncultured Rikenella sp.
CCGGAGAACATCTGAGACCAGTCAGGATTCTGTCCATCCTCGGGATTGTCTCCGAGGATCCTGTCCAGATCGAGCTTCTCCTCGATGCGGGGTTTGAGCTTGACTACCTTAGGCAGGATCTCCTCATTCATCCTTCGGGTCAGTTTTTCGGTATAGCGTGACCTTATGGCCTGCAGCACCACTATCCGGCATCTCTCCCTGAAGCTTCCGTTTTCTGCAAGTTCACGCATCATCTTCAGTACCTCAGGATAGAGGGTGAGACGGTCATCATAGTAGTAGAGACTGAAGATCAGTCCGGTCACAGCCCTTTCGGCCACATGCGGCGTAACATCACCGGTGAGCCGGGACAGGAGTCTTATTTTGCCCGGATCCCAGACGCGAATGCTGCTGAGGGTCATGGCGCTTACAAATGATGCAATTTCATGCCAGGCAAAACGGCCGGAACTGATAAGGAGGTCCATGAGACTCTCCTCTGCCTCGCCGTAGTAGTCGGTCAGCCACAAATGGTTGAAGATTATTCCGGAAATCTTTTCCGTCTCTCTTGCAGTTTCACTTTCGGGGTCCGGTTTGCTTATCTCTGCCGAGGCAAGAAGATCATCGAGGCGCGATTTGAAGACGAGGTCATCGACGCTCTGTACTATGGTTCCGCCTCTGAGTCTCTCAGCGTTCTGTTCCATGGCTCTGACAGAATAAGTGTACCAGCCGGAATGACGTGCCAAAATGTCCTGTTTTATTCTGTCGTTCAACCGGAGAATATTCTGAAGGAGCTTGTTGTAAACTTTTTGCCTTTCAGGATCCTGTATCCCCTCTACAGTATATTTGAGAATGTTCCGGTAGGTCATTCGCAGCTCGGCATACTCGTCCCGGAGTCCGCCAACAGATACATTATCAAGCATATCAGCCATAACCTCAAAGCTCTGCCTGACCTTTCTCCTTACGATGAGATTACATACGCTCCTGTGCTGCAGTATGACCGTTTTGATATTCATTTTTTTGTTTTTGCAGGGTGTCTCCCTGCATATTCAAGACAACAATCAAGCCATTGAGGTAGTTCAGACAGTGGGGCAGTGGTTCAGAAGGTGAAACCCATGCTTACGAATCCTTTAATATTTTTGTAGAACAGTTGCCTGTCGTATAAACCGTGCATGATGCCTATGCGTATCGGGCCGGCCACAGTCATGTACCCTGCGCCGATACCGTAACCACCCATGATTGTGAAGCCGAGTTCCCTGTCAGACTCCGTCAGGGCGAACAGATTGCCTTCGAGGGTCAGGTGGAGGTCTGAGGCTATCTCGATATC
>CAZHAI010000075.1:0-7140 GCA_964530645.1 uncultured Rikenella sp.
CCTCCGCGACGGGGGTCGCGATGCCGCCGGCCTGCTTGAAATTTATGACGAACAGATGGCGACTGAGGCGGAATTGATTTACCAATCCAGGCGTAAACTCACTGATAACCTCCTGCCTCTCTTTCGTTCATATTATGAAAAGATTTCCGGTGGCGCTGAAAAGGTTTCAATCCGTTATCGCTCCCACCTGGGCAGCGGCGATTACCTGCGCCAGCTCGCGGAATCAAGGGACAGAGATTTTGCAATGCAGTTCACAACTGCCGGGATACACCGTGACGACCTCGTGTTTGAGATTGACGGTCACTCCGCAAGAACCACCTCAAGCCAGGGACAACAGAAGTCATTCATCGTGGCTTTGAAACTGGCCAAATTCGGGCTGATAAGCAGGATGAACGGGTTCGCGCCAGCTCTTCTCCTTGACGATATCTTTGATAAATTCGATCAGACAAGGGTGGAGGAGATCATAAGACTGGCAGGCTCAGGTGAATTCGGCCAGGTATTCATCACAGACACCCAGCAGGAGCGCATCCACCGTATTCTGGACAACACAGGTGTTGATTTCCGGCTTTACAGGATCGGGAAGAAGGGGATCGAGGAGGAAATCACAAACGGATCGAAGTGAGCCATGCGCAGGAACAAGACTATAACCCTGGGAGAGGCGCTGGCAGACCTTATTAAGGAGTACAGGCTCGGTCCCGGACTGCAGGAGGCAACTGTTTTAAGCATCTGGGAGACAATTGCAGGAAAGGTCATAACAGCGCGTACCAAAAGAACATACGTGAAGGACGGAGTACTTCACATCCACCTGACCTCATCTGTTGTGAAGAACGAGCTGATGATGCTCCGCGATGCCCTTAAAACGCAGATAAACAGCAGGGCAGGAGAGGAGGTGATCAGGGAGATAGTGCTCCACTGATCAGGCCCCGGACCGGTCATAATGCCTTTCAGAATGATTATTTGCCAGCGCCCCGTTCAGGAAACCCTGTAATCGGCTCCCTTAATAAAAATCTTTTTGCTGTGACCCTTTGCAGTGACGAAGCAATACTCCTTTCCGCCGTAACCAACAACCACCTGGCTGTCATGCAGGGATACAGTCAACTCCGCACCGGGATTATTGAACAGAATGGCATCCGCCATCAGGAACGCCTTCTCGGCACCGTCGCCGCGCCCGAAGTTCCATACCTCATCAGGCTGTGCCATCCTGCCCGAATCGTAGATTGATTTGTTCTTAAGCTTTCCAGTAATCTCGAAAATCTCATCAGCGCTTTTTCCCTTTAACGGGCCATGGCACACCGGATTCCTCTCAATTGCTGCCTTTATGAACGGTCTCCAGTCAGTCAGTTCCATCTCTCTGTATGCATAGAGGGTCAGAAGGGCCATCTCCGATACAGGCGCAAGATCCCTGATTTTGCCGATGATCTCCTCGCGAGTGTCAGTCACTGAGATCCTGGGGTAAACCTCGGGAACAAACTTCCTGTCAGGTGATGGCAACCGCGGCTCGGTGACTGTGAAGGTCATGATGTCTGCGAACATCCTCTTTACGCAGTCGGCGTGTTCCGTTGGGAAGGCCTTTGTAAACTTTTCCTCAAGAACCTGCAGGCCTGTGTCTTTATGTTTCTTAAGAAACTTCTCGACATCATTCAGCATTATCTTGCCGGGAACCGGGTCATACAGGAACTCCTCATTGTCAACCTCGGCCAGAAGCTTGTCACGCGTCTCCTCGTTCATGCTGGACTTCGAGGAGTGCTCATATTCAAAGAGTTTCTCAAGGGGGATGTAATGGCTGATCCCGGTGCGCAGGTAGTGGTACTGAAACAGGCACTTGTACTCTGACTTGAACCGCAGGAAATTGACAAATATGGCAGGAGTGAGGGTGCTTCTGACGAAGTTGTTAAGCTTCCCGGTGAAGGAGATGTAAGCCTCTCTGTCGATTGTGGCTGTTTCATATACGGTGTGGATGTGGCCGGTGATGTGCGAGACTATCGTGACCTTTTCATTCTCAAGTGCCCTTCTGGCCTTTCCTGACAGGGAGGTGCCATTGAACCACATGTTCTTTGTCATTATCCGCCTGTTGTTTGTCAGAAGTCCGTCCTTTTCATCAATATAGTTCTGAGAATGAAGCGGCGTGGCCATCATGAATATCTTTTCCAGAGGTACCTCGCCTACGATGAACATGGCTGCTGCATAGAGGGCAGCAAGGCTGACGCACTCGCCTGCACCGGTTGTATAGTGTTCCTTGTGCCTGAAGGCAGTCATCGCCTCAACAGTCTCTGTCTTCCAGTAGGGAATGGCTGTTGTGGTGTACTTGTCGAGGCCGAAGTGACGGCGGATGTCAATATCGAAATAATACTTGTCTCCCTCATAGCCGAAGAGGGCGTTCGACTGCCTGAGCAATTCAGTGTCGAAGAAATCACTGAATCTTGCAGTTTCCTTCTCCTTATCTGTAAGGCCCCAGGTCTCGAGATCAAGGTTAAAGATATAATTGTCAATGATGAACTGCTTTATTCTGTTTGATCTGCTTATGAAATTCTTACGGTGCATCTCACTGAACCACTCATCTTTGCGCCACTGCCAGATAACCGGTGACATTATGTTTGCAAGTACAAGAGGATAGAAGAGATCCGGAAAAATGAAGATCTCCATATCTGAAAGGGTATAGGCCGAGGAGTACTTTTCGAGCGTCTTATTGTCCGAAAAGTCGGGGGAAAACGGTTTGGTCATTTCAATTTTTTAGAAAAACACGCATTACGGATAATTGTTTCCTTCAGAATATTTCAATGGCTGAAAAGAAGTAAGCGGCCTCTGTAAGGGCATTCTCAGGCGAGTCTGAGCCATGAACCGCGTTCATTCTGACATCCGTACCGAACTCAGCCCTGATCGTCCCCGGTCCGGCTTTGGATGGATCAGTTGTACCTATGAGATGTCGAAACTCTTCAACCGCATCGGGGTGTCTGAGCACCATTACAATAACCGGACCTGATGACATGAACTCCACGAGTCCCTTGTAGAACGGCCGCTCCCGATGCACGGCGTAAAAGCCTTCAGCCTGGCTGAGGGTCATGTGCAGCATCCTGAGGGCAGCTATCCGGAATCCTGATCCGGTTATTCTGGCAAGGATCTTTCCTGCATCGCCTTTGCCAAGGGCATCAGGCTTAATGATCGAAAAAGTGATATCGTTACTCATAACTGTATGAGAATATGGTTAATTGAACTCTTTTTCAAAACCTTAATATTTTCTTATCTTTGTCGACTTAAAAGGCTAAAACAGAGTGCCAGAGTTTGGTAAATATACAAAAGAATTAAAGAAGCTGATTGAAGAGGCAGATCATATTCTGATCATTTGCCACATCAATCCTGACGGCGATGCCATCGGGGCAATGCTCGCAATGCGAAGGTGGATCATCTCGCAGGGTAAGGATGCAAGGATGATCTCCCCTAACGCCCTTCAGAAGTTCCTGCTGTGGATGAAGGAGGTGGAAAGGGTGGTGGATTTCCATCACAATCCGGATGAGGGTACGAAACTCATAAACAAGGCTGACCTGATCATAATGGTCGATTTCAACACCCCCTCAAGGATGGGAAAAGCTGAGCAGCTTGTTCTCAGTTCAGGTGCGAAGAAGGTCATCATAGACCATCACCCTGATCCGGGCAAGTTTGCCGACCTGGTAATCTCGGACGTGAGCAGGAGTTCAACATCAGAGCTTGTGTACTTCCTTGTAAACGGAATGGAGGGTACTGAATTCAGTGACAGCGACTTCATTACCGCAGTTTATGTCGGTATCATTACTGATACGGGCAACTTCGAACACGGTTACTATACCGGTGACACAATGCGCACCGTTGGCCACCTGCTTGACATGGGAGTGGACAAGGAACTGATACATGATCATATCTTCAGCAACTTCTCGGCCGACAGAATCAGGCTCAAGGGATTCGCGCTTCACAGCCGGATGGTTGTGCATCCCGATCTTCACACAGCCTATATCTGGCTCACAAAGGAGGATCTCGACAGGTTTCGTCATGTGAAGGGCGACACGGAGGGTTTTGCAAATGTCCTGCTGACTATGCAGGGTATAGTTCTCTCGGTACTCTTCGTGGAGCGAACGGGATTCGTGAAGATGTCGTTGCGCTCCAAGGGTAGCTTCAATGCCAATGAGCTCTCGCGCAAATGCTTCAACGGGGGCGGCCACCGCAACGCTGCCGGCGGAGAGATGAAAGGAACCATCCATGAGGTGGTGAATCACTTTGAGAACACCCTGCCTGCCTTCCAAAGGGAACTGGAAGCGGCTGCTGAAGAAATGCTGAGATGAAAGCAGCAATCATTATATCAGTCATACTCCTGTTATCCGGTTGCCAGAACAAACCTGACACCAGGAGCAATGCCACCCCGCGTACTGAGGCCGAACTCATCGAAATCAACAGGTCACTCATCACGCAGGACCGTCAACAGATTGCAGGCTACCTGAGTAAAACAAACCGCCAGTTCACCGAAACAAATACCGGCCTCTGGTACAGCGTTATCGAAGCTGGTAAGGGCCAGACAATCAAAACCGGCAATGATGTGAGCTACGACTTCGAATGCACCCTCCTGAACGGTGACCCCTGCTACAGCGGGACACAAACAATCCGTGTCGGTTATACCGACGCCGGCAGCGGTGTAACCGAAGGCCTTCAGCTGATGCAGGAAGGAAGTGATTATCTGTTTATTGTGCCTCCTTACCTGGCCTTCGGTCTGACGGGTGACGGAGGGAAAATCCCCGGAAGGGCGATACTTGTTTACAGGATACGAATCAAGGACATTATTTAATTTGGAACGATTTTTGATGGAATCGGGGGAAATAATCCGACTTATGAGAAATAAATTCATTTCTGCTTCGCTTGCACTGATTGCCATACTGGTTGTCGCCTGTAACCCTGCCAAAAAATATGAGGAGGAGGAGAAAAGCCTTATCGAAGACTACGTTGCAAACAACAATATTACTGCCTCTCCGGATGCGAACGGCATATATATTATTACAGAAATCCCCGGCACCGGAGAACTGATTCAGGAAGGCGATTCGGTCGGAGTCTGGTACACAGGAACCTTTCTCAGCGGGAAACAGTTTGACAGCAATGTGGAGGCGACAACACCTTACCGTTTCAGGGTAGGCTCACCCTATCTTATTGAGGGATGGTCACTGGCACTTGTAAGGATGAAGCTGGGTACGAAAGCAACAGTGCTGCTGCCTTCGAAGGTTGCATACGGTTCAATGGGCTTCGGGAGATATGACCAGTACGGGTATTATTACACACTCATACCTGGCTATACCCCGCTTCTCTTCGAGATAGAGGTGGAGGAACTTGTAAGGAAAACCAAGAAATAAAGTTAATGCGCCTGAAGACGGCGCATTTTTTTTTATTTCAGGATCACCTCTTCACCTGTCAGGGTTACCTCTTTTAGCTTCGATTTATACCTTGTCCACGAACCCTCCATCATGGCGTTGACAAGCTTTTCTGCTTCAGCGATTGCTGCACCGGCATCGGCTGTACCCTTCTCTTCCTGGTCCGTCAGCGGGCCTGCAGCAGTCAAAAGTACCCTGTAACCGCCAATCCTCGAACTCAGTCCGTCCTGACGCCTCCCGAAGGCCTCATCCAGCCTTGCAAGCTCCTCTTTTACAGCCTTATGTTCTTCAGAAACTGCTGTTGCGAAGCCGGGGTTATGGGGGAACAGTTTCTCGCTCTTCGCAATGGCGTCACGAACCTCTGTGACTGCTTTAAGCTTCGCATTGAGGGCTTCGATGCCGGTACCGAATTTCAGTGCTCTTTCATAGTTTTTACGAAGGGCATCACTGTCCGGAGCTGCCATCCTCGGGTCATGTTTCACAATGACACCGGTGGAAGAACTCTCACCCTCTCCCGACAGGGTTACCGTATAGTTGCCGGGAGACACAATCCCCCCGAAACCCCTTGAGAAATACCTCGTCCGCGGATCCTGCTGCTGATCCCTTTCGGAAGGGTAGGTGAGCTGCGGCAACGGATTACGGTCGAGCCTCCAGATGAAGCGATTGAATCCTTTAATTGCATTAATCTCAGTTGTTTTAACCACATTGCCTGCATCGTCCTTTATCACCACTGAGACCTTTGCTGAATCTGCGGCAGTATAGAACGAGATCATTGCACCGGGTTCCCTGTTCTGGCCGCGATACATGGCGTCACCGTAGAAATAGTATCCCGGGAGGTTCTTCATTGATGCCAGGTATGCATCAGGAATCCCGAATGTCGTAAGTTTGCTGTCAAGAAGCTTTTTCCCCGTTGAGGCAAGTGCCCTCAGCGGCCTGATGTCATCTAACACCCAGGCAGCACGCCCGAATGTGGCAATTACAAGGTCATGCTCACGGGGCTGTATCGCCATGTCATAGGTCGAAACGGTCGGATAACCGCTGGTCCACCTGTTCCAGTTATCACCGCCGTCAAAGGATACATACAAACCATACTCAGTTCCGGCAAACATCAGCCCGGGCTCAACAGGATCCTGCACAAAACTCAGTACATAACCCCATACGTCGGTATCATCTATGATCCGTTGCCAGTTTCTGCCGTAATCCTTAGTCCTGAACAGATATGCGGCATTGTCGCCCTGCCTGTAATCATTCACAACCGCAAAGGCTTCACCGGCGTCATGTGATGAGGCTGTAACCTGGGGCACCCATCCGTTGCGGGGCATGCCCTTGATATTCTGGGAGGTGCTCTTCCAGGTTTTACCGCCGTCAGTGGTGACCTGTATCATTCCGTCGTCGGTGCCTGCCCAGATCACCCCCCTGGTGAGAGGGCTGGGGGAGATGCTGATGACTGTGCAGTGGTTCTCTGCGCCTGTTGCCTCTTTGGTGATGCCTCCGCTCTGTTCCTGTTTCTGTTTTTCCGGGTCATTGGTGGTCAGGTCAGGAGAGATCTTTGTCCAGGTGTCGCCCCTGTCACCGCTCATATGTACAAACTGGCTGCCGAAGTAGATTGCATTATTGTCAAAGGGATCCTGCGCAAGTGCGGCGTTCCAGTTGAAGCGAAGCCTTTCGCCGGCGTCCCCCACCGGCCTGATGCTCTTGTTCCATCCGGTCATAAGATCAAACCGGCGGAGCGATCCACCCTGCGACTGGGCATAGCAGT
>CAZHAI010000075.1:7150-8774 GCA_964530645.1 uncultured Rikenella sp.
TAGCAGTACCTGCTGTCTCCGGGTACAGGCATGGCGTCAAAACCATCGCCGCCCATGAGAAAATCATACATCTCGTTGATGAGTGAACCGTTATACCAGGAGTAGGCCGGGCCGCGCCAGGAACCGTTGTCCTGCAGCCCGCTATAGATGTTGTATGGGATTTCATTGTCAACGTTTACATGATAGAATTGGCCGACAGGCAGGTTCTCAATGTGACGCCATGTGGCTCCCCTGTCATAGGTGATGCCCATGCCCCCGTCATTGCCGTCGAGCATACGGTCGGGATTAACCGGGTCAATAAACCATGCATGGTGGTCAAGATGGACTGATTCGGCGGTACGTTTGTCAAAGGTCAGGGCACCGTCTTCGCTCACGTTGACCCCTGAATAGAGCGAATAAACCCTGTTTTCATTCTGCGGGTCCACATATATCTCAGCATAGTAAAAAGGCCTGTTGCCAATATTGGTCACGCCGCGCTTCTCCCATCTGACTCCGCCGTCAGTGGAACGGTAGATTGCAGAGGGCTCAGATTCAACATATGCATAGACGTACCCGGGATTTGACCTCGCTATTGCAAGACCTATCCGCCCGACATTTTCGGGCAGTCCTCCCTTCACCTTTTCGAAGTTATCCCCGCCGTCGCGTGTCAACCATAGTCCCGATCCTGCCGACGAGGAACTGAAGAACCAGGGCCACCTCTGATGATCCCACATAGCAACAAATATCTTTCCGGGGTTCGACGGATCCATCACCATGTCAGCGACTCCGGATGTCTCATTTGTGAAGAGAAGCCTCTGCCAGGTTCCTCCTCCGTCTTTTGAACGGTATAATCCCCTTTCCGTATGAGCAGCCCACGGATTGCCGATTGCGCCGGCATAGATAATATCCGGGTCAACCGGATCTATGATTATCCGGTGGATATACCTTGTCAGTTCAAGACCCATGCACTTCCATGTCCGCCCGCCGTCATTACTTCTGTAGATTCCGTAACCGCCGGTGACACTGTTGCGGGGATTACCTTCACCAGTCCCTGCCCAGATGATGTCCGGTCGCTGCGGATCGATTGCCAGCGCTCCGATTGAAGCTACGGCTTCATTATCGAATACCGGGGTGAATGTAGTTCCGGCATTGACGGTCTTCCACAGGCCGCCTGATGCGGTGCCGACGTAAAATACATTCTCATTGCGCGGGTCAACTGCAAATGCGGTGACCCTGCCGCTCATTCCGCCCGGACCAATATTCCTGGGTTTGATACCGCTGAAAAGTGACATGTCGGTCTTCTGCCCGGTCAACAGGGCTGAAAGAGTTATCAGCAGAGCGGATAGGATGGTTTTTCTGGTCATCATTGTATCTTTTTACGGACACAATTTAACTAATAAATTCACTTGCTGTTTATCAAAGAAATGTGTTGTGCAATAGAGACAGAGTCTGAGGGTCTGAGGGCCCCGACACTTCGTGTGCGGGGTTTTGGCTTCTTCGGAGAAGCCTCAATATGAGGGTCTGAAAGTCCTGCGGTCCTGCAGTCTTGCAGTCTTACGGTCCTGCGGTCAATAGACTGACTGTAAACTTTATATCACTACTGCCTACTGCCTTATGCCTGAATTAAGAACACCGCCGGCCTCCT
>CAZHAI010000076.1:0-8740 GCA_964530645.1 uncultured Rikenella sp.
GGTTTTTTTTCATCTTTGCCCCGCTTCTGTTGCTGACAATGTCATGCGACAGGGACAACTATGATGTGATCCCCGATGTATATGTTGATTTTTATGTTGATCTTCAGTCAGACGTCTATTTTTTTGATTTTGTTTCTGCTATAGGAAACAGCATCTACGTGTCTTCAGCAACAAATAACTGGGGTATTAGATCAGCGGGTTATGATGGTAATGGAATTATATTATATCATGCACAACCAGATGAGTACTACGCTTATGACCGTACTTGCCCCCACTGTTTTGTGGCTGATTCAATAAGTAAAGCTGTGAATATTGACGGTATCTATGCAGTATGCCCGCGATGTAGCACGAATTACTTCCTTTCCAGCTATGGTCAGCCATTCACCGGACCTAGTCAATATCCATTAAAAAACTACCGTACAGGAATTTACGGTAATTCACTACATGTTTGGAATAAATGATCAAAATACTTAGTACCTGTAGTGATCGGGCTTGTAAGGGCCTTCGAAAGGAACGCCAATATAGTCGGCCTGTGCTTTCGACATCCTTGTCAGGTTAACGCCAAGCTGTGCAAGGTGAAGGCGTGCAACCTCTTCATCCAGCTTCTTGGGAAGCCTGTATACGCCAATTTTGTAATCCCCCGTCCACAGCTCCAGCTGAGCCAGCGTCTGGTTGCTGAATGAGTTGCTCATGACGAATGAGGGATGTCCCGTGGCACAGCCCAGGTTGACAAGCCGTCCTTCGGCAAGCAGGAATATTGCATGTCCGTCAGGGAAAATATACTTATCCACCTGCGGTTTAATGTTAATCTTTTTTATCCCCTTGTAGGCGTTCAGCGCATCAACCTGAATCTCATTATCGAAGTGACCTATATTGCAGACAATGGCCTGGTCCTTCATCTTTTCAAGATGTCCTATTGTAATCACATCGAGGTTTCCTGTTGCAGTGACAAAAATATTGCCCTCGGGGAGCGCCTCTTCCACAGTCTTTACTTCGAATCCTTCCATTGCAGCCTGGAGAGCGCATATGGGGTCAATTTCGGTTACAATCACCCTGGCGCCATATGACCTCATCGATCTTGCAGAACCCTTGCCCACATCTCCGTAACCGCATACGACTACGACCTTGCCGGCGATCATCACATCAGTTGCTCTCTTAATGCCGTCGGCCAGCGATTCGCGGCAGCCGTACAGGTTGTCAAACTTGCTCTTTGTTACAGAGTCATTTACATTTATTGCAGGGACGAGAAGCTCGCCCGCCTCCATCATCTGGTACAGGCGGTGCACGCCGGTGGTTGTCTCTTCTGAAATGCCCTTCATCTCCTTCACCGTCCTGTGCCACTTCTGAGGATCTTCTTCAAGTATTTTCTTCAGGGTGTCAATCACGATGCCCTCTTCCCTGTTTGATGGTGTTACATCAAGCACGGAACGGTCCTTCTCAGCCTTGAATCCCATATGGACAAGCAGGGAAGCATCACCGCCGTCATCCACGATGAGGTTGGGGCCCTTGCCGCCGGGGAATGAGAGAGCCTGTGCGGTACACCACCAGTACTCCTCAAGGGACTCGCCCTTCCATGCAAAGACAGGAATGCCTGCTGCAGCAATTGCAGCGGCGGCATGGTCCTGGGTCGAAAAAATATTGCAGCTGGCCCATCTGACATCAGCACCGAGTTCACGGAGGGTCTCAATGAGAACCGCGGTCTGGATAGTCATGTGAAGTGAACCTGTTATTCTCGCACCCTTCAGTGGTTTGGCAGCCGAATGCTTGTGCCTGATGGCAAGAAGACCCGGCATCTCCTTCTCGGCGATCTCAATCTCCTTGCGGCCGAATTCAGCCTGCGACATATCTTTTACCCTGTACGGAAGCTCGTTATTGATGAATGACATTTTCCTGAATTTTTTTAGTTTGCAAAGATAACTAATTTAAACAATTATTGTTCAACGGCCCAGAAGCGAGATGGTCAGATCCCGGTCTTTGACAAGCTGTGCAGCCAGTGCATCCACATTCTCAAACTTCATCTCCTCACGAAGCCTGTGGCGGAACCTGACTGTGACCACCCTGTCATACAGATCAGCGCTGAAATCAATAAGGTGCACCTCGATTGTGCTCCTGCCGTCACCGCCGCTGATAGTCGGCCTCAGTCCAATATTCAGCATGGAGATATGCCTGTCACTGTCCCCTTCGATAACCACTTCTGCCGCATATACGCCGGTTCGCGGAATAAGCTTATACGGGAAGAGGGGTGTGATATTTGCGGTCGGGAAACCGATGTTTCGCCCGATCTGTCTTCCGGAGACAACCCTCCCCCTGATGAAGTAGTCGTAGCCAAGCATCGCCGATGCCATATCAACGCTGCCTTCTCCCAGTGCTCTCCTGATTGCAGATGAGCTTACGGGCTCATTGTCAACACGGTATGCCTCTTCACGTGTGACCCTGAAATTCATCCTTTCAGAGCACTCGATTATAGTATTGCTGTCACCCTCATGCCTCCGGCCAAAATGATGGTTATATCCGGTGATGAGATGACGTACACCGAGATGGCGGCAGAGGATCGACTCAACGAAGTCTGAGGCAGTCAGACGGCTCAGCTCTTCAGTGAAGGGGATTATCACAAGGTGACCGATGCCGGTCCCTCGCAGCAGCTCTATCCGTTCTTCGATATCAGTGAGAAAACTGAGATGACCCGGGTCACCTGTCAGCACAATACGGGGATGGGGATCAAAAGTGACCGCAACGGCGTCAGCGCCTGTTGCCCGGGCCTCCTCAGTCACCCGGCCGAGAAGCATGCGATGCCCCAGGTGAACCCCGTCAAAGACGCCCATGGTGATCACCGGGTTGTTGAAGGAAGTGCCTGAATAGCCGTTATAAACCTGCATAGCATTGATAAGACCACAAAAATAATAAAGTTAACCGCCTTCATGAGCCTGAAACGTGTTTTTAAACACCGTATGAAAAATGAAATGGAAATTTGATATATTTTTACATTCCTGCAAAAAATCCGGAAATGAGGCAATCAATCTGGCTGGTTATTATACTCCTTTCTCTCAACACTTTCGTGGCCGGACAGCACTATTCCCCCGGGCGGAATGAAGCTGACCCGGACTGGCTTGAACAGTTTCTTTACAGCGGAGTTGAATGGAGGCCGGAATTTCATATGGTTTCAGGTCATGAGTTCTTCCTTACCAGCGAATACCTGGACGCCGACATTACTGTTGAAGGCATAAGTTTCCGGAATGTCCGTATCAGGTATGATATCTGCAACGATAATGTGATCATACTGTGGAAGTCCAACTTCCCGATAGCCCTGAGCCGTCAGAGGATTGACGGTTTTACAGTCCGTCATGATGGCACTGAGAGAAGATTCGTGAACTACCGCGAAACATTCCCTGAATTCAGTGGCTTTGCAGAAGTGCTTTACTCCGGAGGCACCACCTTTGTTGCGCGTCACACAAAGGCATTGAACTATAACCCGTCATCCACAGCTTTCTCACAGTTCATGGATTATACGAAGTACTTCTATATGATCGGCGGCACATGCAACCAGGTAAAAAGCAGGAGGACATTTCTGAAGCTTATGGGTGACCATGAACAGGAGGTAAAGCGTTACATAAGGCAGAACAACATCCTGATGAGCAACTTCTCCCCGGCCGGGTTCAGTACTGCTGCTGCATATCATGACTCACTGGTAGCAAAAAAGGGAACTGAGTGAAACGGCTGCTGATCATATCGTTCCTTATAATCAGTTCTGCCATGGTCAGCGGTCAGGGCGATGAACGGCTCTTTAGCGGGCGGGCATACGACATGCCCTTCGATACCTTTGCGGACACCCTCGGGGCCAGAACCGGCGTGCGTCTGTTTTACAGGCCTGAATGGACAGCAGATATCCGCGTCACCGGTTCATGGGAAAACGCCACCCCTCTCAGCGTCATCGCCATGATAATCTCCCCGCACGGACTCTTCTGTTTTGAAGAAGGCAATGGCAATTTAATCATAACAAGCGGCTATACGGTCCGGAGCGATTTCTCCGGACGGGAAGGAGATATGGCTGCATTGACAATGGCTGACACATCACGAACCGCGACTGTGAGCGGGCTGGAGAGCGAGGTGATTACATTCGGTAACCCCGCAGACAGGCAGAAGGATGGAAGGGTACTGTTGTCAGGATTCATTACAAATGACAATACAGGTGAACCGATAGCAGGTGTCTCTGTTCAGATAAGGGAACTGGGAGCCGGTGTAATGACCAACCAGGATGGCTACTACCTCATGTCTGTTCCCCGGGGTTCATACAAGATTGAATACCGGTCCCTGGGATCGCATGATACATACAGGAATGTCAATCTCTATGCCGGAGGAAAACTTAACGTTCCGATGGCCGACAGGATAATTGCGATAAAGGAGGCTGTCATTACTGCCAGCAGAAGGGATAAGCTTGAGAGGCTTGAAAGCGGTATGGCGAGGATGAATATAATGACAATCAGGCTCTCCCCGTCATCGCTGGGCGAAGCCGATCTCCTTAAAAGTGTGCTCCTTACCCCCGGTGTGCAGACAGTGGGAGAAGGCGCAGCCGGTTTTAACGTACGGGGAGGATCAGCAGATCAGAATCTCATTCTTCTCTACGGGGCACCTGTTTACAACCCGTCACACTTCTTCGGGTTCTTCAGTGCCGTGAACTCTGAAATAATCAGCGATGTAGCCCTGTATAAGGGAGGGATTCCCGCTCAGTACGGCGGACGCGTCTCTTCGATAATGGACATCACGGAGAAAGATGGAAGCAAAAAGGAGTTTTCGGGTAACGCTGGCATAAGCATGGTAGCTGCGCATCTCACGCTGGAAGGTCCTGTTGTCAAAGACCATTCTTCCTTCATCTTGGCCGGGCGGGCAACCTACTCCAACTGGGTCCTTGGCCTTCTGCCCGATCCGGCACTCCGCAACAGCCAGGCCGGATTCTATGACATCAACGGGCATTTCATAACTGACATCGGCAAGAGCAGCCAGATGGAACTTTCAGCCTATTACAGCCATGACGATTTCAGGTTCAACAGTGATACGACTTATAATTATGACAACCTGATAATTGCATCCAGACTGAGGCATAATTTCTCGCAGTCGCTCTTCTCGGTCTTCAGCCTCACCAACAGCCTGTACCGCTTCAATGTAACCAATACGCGGATAGGTGAATATGCTTCGACGATGGAGCACAGCGTCAACACCACTTCCGCCAGGGCGAACCTTACCTGGTACCTTACCTCGGACCAGGAGCTGAAATTCGGAGGGGAATCCAACCTGCACATTATCAACCCGGGCAAACGGACTCCCCTGCCGCCGCTGTCAGTTATACAGGCTGATAAGATAGACAGGGAAACAGGACTGGAGACTGCTTTTTATGCGGATTATAAGGCTGATATTGCATACGGGCTTACGGCGCGCGCCGGGCTGCGGCTCTCAACCTTCCTTGTTCTCGGACCCGAAACCGTACATCTGTATAATCCGGAGTTCTCAAAAGACCTGAACACCATAATTGACTCGGTAAGATACAGGCCGGGAAGCATTATTAAGGCCTATGCCGGTCCGGAGATCAGGCTGTCACTCAACTACAGGATGTCAGGAGGAAGTTCGCTGAAGGTAAATTACAACCGTACATACCAGTATCTTCATCTTCTCTCGAACACAGTTGCAATCTCCCCGACAGATACCTGGAAGATGAGTGATTATTACACCAGGCCTCAGAGCGGGGACCAGGTGGCGGCAGGGGTGTACCTTGAGATCCTCGATAACGATTATGAACTCTCCCTCGACGGCTATTACAAATGGCTTCATAACCTGATTGACTATAAGGGAGGCGTTTCCATGACAATGAATGACATGATAGAACAGGATCTCATTCCTGCCGAAGGGAGGGCTTACGGAACCGAGGTGATGCTCAAGAAGAACAGGGGCAAGCTCAAGATGTCGCTCAACTACACATGGTCAAGTGTGATGCTGAGAAGCACCGGAAAGTTCGATGCGGAGATTATAAACAGGGGTGAATACTACCCTGCGAACTACGACAGACCTCATAACCTGAGCCTGCAGTTGAACTGGCTCTATTCCCGGAGGGTGAACATGAGCACCAACTTCGTCTATTCAACCGGCAGGCCTGTCACATACCCGGTCACATGGTACATGCATGACGGAGCAATGCTGATTTATTATTCTGACCGTAACCAGTACCGTCTGCCTGATTATATCCGGTGGGATATTTCGATGAACATCTACAGCAATCTCAAGGCCCGAAAGCTTTTCAGGCCATCATGGAACCTGTCGGTTTACAACGTTCTGGGCAGGGAAAATATCTATTCCGCTTTCTTCAGGATAGAGAACTATAAACTGCAGGGTTACACAATCTCCGTCTTCAGCCGGGCAATCCCCACAGTTTCATACAGGATTGATTTCTGAGCAGCGATATGAAAAACCACATAGCCATACTTGCAATTATAGCCCTGACAGCTGCTTCCTGCGTCAGCCAGTTCACTCCCGAAATCTCTTCGCAGAGCAAGTTCCTCACTGTCAACGGACTCATCACCGATGAGAACAGGCAGTACACAATCAGGCTGGGTCTCTCCAAGCCTCTTGATGAGACTGCAGATGAAGAGGTTGCGAAGGGAGCACAGGTTAGGGTCCGCGACGATCTTGGCAATACCTGGTCTTTCAGGGAGACGAAACCCGGGATTTACAGGAGTGACTCAACTCAATTCATCGGTCAGCCGGGTCAATCCTATACCCTGCTAATCTCTCATGGTGGCAAAGAGTATGAGTCACCGCCATGCCTGCTCCGCAAATCCCCCCCGATAGACAGTGTCGGATATGAGGTTACAGACCGGGAGCTGAATGTCTCAGGCCAGACGGAGAGAATTGTCAGGGTCATGCTGAATACATTTGACCCCTCCTCAGACAACCATTACTTCAGGTGGACCTACGACGAGACATGGGAAATATATCTGCCCTTCAATAATATTCCATATGAGAATCGGGTCTGCTGGAAGCACGAGGAATCACACAACATACTGGTAGCCAACACTGAGGCACTCAGTGAAGACCGCATTTCAGACCTGACCGTCACCACTTTCAATAACTCCACTGACAGGGGGCAGTTAAAATATAGCATGCTTGTAAAACAGTATTCGACAAGCAGGGAAGAATATGAGTACTGGAACAGTGTCAAGATAATGACTGAAAACACCGGAGGACTTTATGACGTCACCCCTGTCCCGGTAACTGGCAACATCACATGCAGTTCTGATCCTGAGGAGACAGTGCTTGGCTTCTTCAGTGTCTCAGGTGTGACAACCCGTCGGATATTCATGAAGAATCCCCTCATTGTGCCTGACATGTACAGGGCAGAATGCATTGATGAGGTAATCAATGCTGACCCGAGACTCCCCGGTCTTGGGACCGTTTACTTTATCATCCACATATATGATAATGATGATGTTCCCGATGTCTGGGAGCTGACAGCTAATAAAGGCTGCCTTGACTGCGGGAGCTTCGCATCTAAAATCAGACCGGATTACTGGAATGAAGGTTTTTATAAATAGAATTCTGTTGCCGGTGGTCATGCTGTCGGTATGGACCGGGACCGGGCTCCCTGCCATGTGCCTTCATGAGCTGCATCCGGCAGCTGACACTCTGGCGGTGATTAAAAACCATCCGATGGTCTCCGGACCTGAATCTGTGCTGATGATCACTGACAGGCAAACTTATATTGCCGGTGAGCATGTATGGTACTCCATGCATCTGAACGCTTCAGCCGGATGGGGGCCACATAGCAGCCTGGCAGGCTATGCTGAGATTCTGAACCGGACCGGCATGCCCGTTTCTCAGAGCCGGATACTGCTTGACAGCAGAGGCAACGGGTCAGGGATGCTCACCCTGCACGATACCCTGTCATCAGGCGAATATCTTCTGAGAGGTTACACAAGGGCAATGATCCCCTATGGGCCTGAACACTATTTTTCAAAAAAAATCACGGTGCTGAATCCCTACAGTAATAAGAGCACCTTCGATATGATCTCCCTTGGTGAACAGGACGGAATGAGGCTTGCAATGCATGCTGAAAGCGGCACACCGGTTCCCGGAGCAATAAACAGGATTGTTGTAAGGGCCACTGGAGCAGACGGCAAGGGGAGGGCCGTAAAGGCAGTGATCAGGGATCCGGAGGGGACACCTATTGACTCAGTTTCCACTGATATGACAGGACTGGGTTCAGGGATGATCCTGATACCTCAATCAGGTACCCTGACGGCCGTGGCAGTAATAGACTCCGTGCCTGCCGAAGCGCAGCTTGCAGTCATCAGGCAGAGTGCATTCACCCTTGCCCTGGAACGTGATGCAGAAAAAGGGGTTCTCGTAAGAATGAAGGCACCGGACAGGTCATCTGCGGCAACCCGCTGGCCCCTTCACCTTGCTGTAATCAGCCCCGGCATAATTAATTATTACAAAGAGATAAACGGCCCGGGGGAGGATGCAGTCATTGAGATACCCATGGCAAATGCCCCCTCCGGAATATGTGAAGCACTGCTTTATGACAACGGAGGCGGCCTGCTGTCGTCAAGGCTGTTCATGGCAGTTGAATCAGGCACAGGTGACGGTCAGGCTCCTCCCGCTAATCCAGGCCGGTGGAAGGATAGCCTTGAAATCTCCCTGCCGGACCAGACCAGCTATTTTACAGTCTCCTTAGCTGCTGATGAGGGACACTCGC
>CAZHAI010000077.1:0-8563 GCA_964530645.1 uncultured Rikenella sp.
TGTGGAAAGACAATGATATTATTTGAAGCCAAAGACGTTACGAAACGCTTTGCTACCCAGATTGCGCTTGACAGGGTCAGTATAAGCGTTCCCGAGCGGAGCATCTACGGGCTCCTCGGGCCCAACGGAGCGGGTAAGACAACCCTGATCCGTATTATAAACCAGATCACGGCGCCGGACAGCGGAGCCATATTCCTCGATGGCCGGCCAATTAAGCCGCAGGATGTGAACAACATCGGGTACCTGCCAGAAGAACGCGGCCTCTACAAAAAGATGAAGGTCGGAGAACAGGCTCTCTACCTTGCTCAGCTAAAGGGCCTCAGCCATGCCGAAGCAATGCGGCGTCTCAAATACTGGTTCAAAAAACTGCAGATAATTGACTGGTGGGACAAGAAGGTGGAGGAGCTTTCAAAAGGGATGCAGCAGAAGGTGCAGTTTGTAACGACAGTACTTCACGAACCCCGGCTGCTGATTTTCGACGAACCGTTTACCGGCTTCGACCCGATAAACGTGAAGCAGATAAAGGATGAGATACTCTTCCTTCGCGAACGCGGCGCTACAATCATCTTCTCTACCCACAACATGAGCTCTGTTGAAGAATTGTGTGACAATATCACTCTGATCAACAAGGCCGAGACAATTCTGGAAGGGAGTGTCGAAAAGATACGCAACGAGTGGGCAGGAAACGAGTACGAGATAGTCTTTGCAGGCGAGGTGACACCCTCTGCCAACGGCCACTTCACAGTTCTGGGATCCGCCTTTGATGACGGCAGGAGCACAGTGCGGATCAAGGCATCAGAACAGTCGGACAACAATGAGATACTCAGGGCTATGACCGCCTCGGGAAATGTGGTCTCTTTCAACCCAGCACTCCCCTCAATGAACGAGATTTTTATAAGGGTTGTGGAAACAAAAAACAAGGAAGCCGTAAAAAACTGAGCCATGAACAAGATAGCACTGATAATACGCAGGGAATATATAACCAGGGTCAGGAAGAAGTCGTTCCTC
Organism: uncultured Rikenella sp.; assembly: GCA_964530645.1. Classification (GTDB taxonomy): domain Bacteria; phylum Bacteroidota; class Bacteroidia; order Bacteroidales; family VadinHA17; genus SR-FBR-E99. The sequence continues at coordinate 1,009 of CAZHAI010000077.1, forward strand.
ATAATGACCTTTCTCACACCTTTCCTTTTTGCACTCATGTTCATTATCCCGGCGCTGGTGATGACAAACGAGGACAAGGAGAGCAAGAAGATCGCAGTTATTGAAGAGGGATCGGACCTTTTCGCCAATGTAATTCCTGACACAAAGGACACGGACTTCGAGTATCTCCCGGGGGTGAAGCTCGATGACATAAAGAGCAACTTCACCGAGATGGGTTATTACGGGGTACTGTTCATCTCACCCGAACTTGTCTCCTCACCTGACGCAATACAGCTTATATCCAAAAAACAACCTCCGATCGGACTTCTTGACCATATCTCAGGATCACTTGAGCGGGAGATTGAAAAGCAGAAGCTGCTCGCCTACAACATCGAGAACCTCGATGAGATTCTCCGCACTATAAACACGAGTGTGAGAATTCAGACAATCAAGATGGATGAATCGGGCAGCGCCCGGGAGACAAGCACCGGCATCTCAATGGCCCTGGCGTATATCGGGGGATTCCTGATGTATATGCTCGTGTTCATGTTTGGTTCAATGGTTATGCGCGGCGTGATAGAGGAGAAGACCAACCGCATCGTGGAGGTCATCGTCTCATCCGTCAAGCCTGTTCAGCTGATGCTTGGCAAGATCATCGGTGTTGGTCTTGTCGGCCTTACCCAGTTCGCACTCTGGATAGTGCTGACACTTGCCCTGGTGATGGTGGTAAAATCCAGTTTCCTTCCCGAAGGTGCAATGGAACAGATCCAGCAGTTCCCGCAGAGCTTTGCAGGGGCCGATCAACCGTTGGGAGGCACTGCAACAGCTACCGTAACACCGGAACAGCTCACTGAATTCCAGGAGATTTTTGCCGGAGCGCTCAGCCAGCCATGGGGACTGATAATCTTCTGTTTCGTATTCTTCTTCCTCACAGGCTATCTTCTCTATGCATCACTTTTTGCGGCAATCGGATCAGCCGTTGACAATGAGACGGAGACCCAGCAGTTCATGCTGCCGGTTACAATACCGATTATCCTCGGACTGATTGTTGCAATGGGTACAATGCAAAACCCCGAGAGCTCCCTTTCATTCTGGTTCTCAATCATACCATTAACCTCCCCTATCGTGATGATGGCCCGTATTCCGTTTGACGTGCCGGCCTGGGAGATAGCCCTCTCAATGGGGCTCATGCTGATCACCCTTGCCGGGGCAGTATGGATGGCAGCGAAGATCTACCGTACCGGGATACTTATGTACGGGAAGAAGACATCCTGGAAGGAAATATGGAAGTGGCTGACATACAAAGGATAAAACGATCATAAATGCCCAGGATATTAGTCATTGACGATGAAAGGTCGATCAGGAACACCCTGAAGGATGTGCTTGAATACGAAAAGTACGAGGTTGATCTTGCAGAGGAGGGCACTGCAGGGATAGAGCTCTTCACCCAGCAGCAATTTGACGCCGTTCTCTGTGACATCAAGATGGCGAAGATGGACGGTATTGAAGTGCTTCAGAAACTCCAGGAAATATCAACTGACGTTCCGGTAATAATGATATCCGGCCACGGCAACATTGACACTGCTGTTGACTCAATCAGGAAAGGTGCCTTTGACTTCCTTGAGAAGCCTCTCGACCTTAACCGGCTGCTCATCACAATCCGTAACGCCCTTGAGAGAGGGTCCCTCATCAGCCAGACAAAGACTCTGAAGAAGCAGGTGAGCAAAAAATACGATATTGTTGGTAACTCACCCGCAATAATGCAGGTCAAGGAGATGATTGACAGGGTGGCGCCCACCGAAGCGCGTGTATTGATCACAGGTTCCAACGGCACCGGCAAGGAGCTGGTGGCACACCAGATACACGAAAAGAGTAACCGTTCGCGCGGACCATTCGTGGAGGTCAATTGCGCAGCGATACCATCGGAACTGATCGAGAGCGAGCTGTTTGGTCATGAGAAAGGGTCATTCACCTCGGCAATCAAGCAGCGGATCGGTAAGTTCGAGCAGGCGACGGGCGGAACTATCTTTCTCGATGAGGTGGGAGACATGAGCCTGGCAGCCCAGGCAAAGGTTCTCAGGGCACTGCAGGAGAGCAAGATAACAAGAGTCGGATCGGACAAGGACATCCATGTTGACGTAAGGGTGATCGCCGCCACCAACAAGAACATCAGGGAGGAGATTGACCGCAACACCTTCAGAGAGGACCTCTATCACCGTCTGAGCGTCATACTTATACATGTCCCTTCCCTTAACGAGAGAAGCGACGATATTCCTCTTCTTGCCGACCATTTCAACTCTCTCATCTGCGGTGAGTACGGGATGGGGAAAAAGAGGATAAAGCCTGACGCCATAGCCGAACTGCAAAAGATCAAATGGACCGGTAACATCAGGGAGTTCAGGAACGTGCTTGAAAGACTCATCATCCTCTGCCCCGAAGAGATTACCGGTAAAGATGTGAAAGCCTATGCCCACCCGGTATCAGGCTTCAACCAGGCATGAAAAAGAGCCCCGGCATACTGACTGCACTGGTGCTTTTTACAGCACTGCTGACTCATACGGGCTGCGAAAGGGGCGGGAGCAATGGCGTTCCGGTATCATTCAATGACGGTTGGCTCTTCATCCGGCAGGACTCGGCCAACGCTGACAAGATTCTGCCGGGAATCATACCAAACCACAAATGGGAGGAGGCATCACTGCCGCACTCAGCATTCATCGAGCCGCTGGCTGTGACCGGCAGACAGTGGACCGGAATATGCTGGTACAAGAAGCTCTACAGGCCTGACAGGAAACAGAGGCACAATCATACCGGCATCCTCTTTGAGGGTGCGATGAATGATGCAATTGTTTACCTCAACGGCGCGGAGATAGCCCGGAACACAGGCGGCTACCTTCCCTTTTACGTAAACCTCACCGATGATCTTCATTACGGAAAGGAAAATGAGATACTCGTCAGGCTCGATAACAGGGAAAATCCGGCCATCCCTCCCGGAAAGCCCCTGGATGAGCTCGATTACATGTGGTACAGCGGCCTCTACCGCAATGTGAACCTCTATGTAACAGACAAACTGCACATAACAACACCGGTTCAATCCAATGCACCTCCCGGTGGGGGGATTATCACAGGGGTAAGGGATGTAAGCCGCGAGTCAGCCACCCTGACCCTCTCGGCCCACATGAGCAACGACGACCGTACACCGAGGTCGTTCCGCATGAAGAATATCCTTCTTGACGCCGCAGGACTTGAAGTCGCATCATCCCTGTCCGAGCTGACCGAACTGGAGCCAGGGCAGAGCCATCGCCTCATAACCCGGATGATCGTTATGCAACCCTCTCTCTGGACACCTGAGGCGCCGTTTCTTTATACAATCAGGACGGAGCTGCAGTCAGAAAACGGCTCTGTTTTTGACACCAGGGAGACACGCATAGGACTCAGAACAGTCCGGATCACACCTGACAAGGAACTGCTTCTCAACGGACAGCCCGTCACGATCGTAGGCACCAACAGGCACCAGGAATATCCATATATCGGGTATGCCTTGTCTGACAATGCAAGCTACCGCGACGCTTTCAAGATCAGGGAGGCAGGCTTCAACATCGTTCGCAGCTCTCACTATCCGCCGTCAGCGGCTTTCCTCGATGCCTGTGATGAGCTCGGACTGATGGTTGTCAATACAATCCCGGGGTGGCCGTTGACAGGCGACTCCCTGTTCGCCGAGGCAGCTGTACATGACACACGGATGATGTGCCGCCGTGACCGTAACCACCCGTCGGTTGTAACGTGGGAGGCATCCGCCCATGAAGCTGTCATCCCTATAAGTTTCCTCTCTCAGCTTGATCAGGTCGTGAAGGAGGAACTCCCCTTTGGCAATAACTATTTCTGCAGCCTGACGGACAGCGTCTGTGGCATATTCATCCCTGCTACGGAAGCATCGGACATAATGGATATGTTCCGGCTGCCAAAATCAGAATACTGGTTATACAGGAGCCAGTATGACCAGGGTCCTGTTTGTTTCATTGCCCATGATAACCTTCCGGCATCCGGGAACACTGTAAGGGTCTTCAGCAACGCCGACACCGTCAGTCTCTTCCGAAACGACACCCTGATTGCGGTGCAGGGTCCTGACAGGGACAGCATGTCAATGAATCTCCCGCACACTCCGTATACATTCACTCTCCCCGGGTACGCGCCAGGCACTATCAGGGCAATAGCCATAAGGAAAGGCGCAGAAATTGCGTCACACTCCGTCACCACTCCGGGAAGACCGGTTGCCCTTCGCCTCACGGCCGACTTCAGCAACAAGCCACTTCGCGGGGATGGCTCGGATGTTATTTTCGTTTATGCGGCACTCATAGATTCTACAGGTAACCCGGTACATACAGCCGACTCGCTGGTCCATTTTACAGTACGAGGAAACGCCAGACTGATCGGCAGCAACCCGGTGAAGGCCGGGTCGGGCATAGCATCGATTCTGCTCCGTGCAAACAACCCGGGAAAGATCATGATAAAAGCCTCTGCAGCAGGCATGTCGGATGCAGAACTGATGACTGAGGCCAGGTGAGTATCCGGCTTTTATTCAGACGCATCCGGGCGAGTGGTCAGCAATAAGGCCGGGATTATGTAAAACGGAGAAGACGAATACGGGGGATGAGTGCCTCAGGTCAGAACCTGAAATAGATGAATGGCTGCACCACCTCAGCTCCCACCCTGTGTAACAGCAGCGCCACAACCAGTGCAACAAGGAACTGAACAACGACTGGCATCCTGATATACAGACCCCTGTAGGCCTCCTTCACTGTCACCGGAAGAAAATGGAGTATGTATCCTGACACAATCAACACTATGACAGGCATATAAGCCATGAGGACTCGTCCGTAGTCTCCCGGCGTGAACGAGGAAAATATCTGGGTGAGCATCACCCCGGCCTGATCCATCGTCTCTGCCCTGAAGAATATCCATGCAAAACTGACGAAGTTGAAGGTCAGGATAATGCCGGCAATGTGTGCAATCCGTCTCTTTCTCGTCACCTTCCTGAAGAGGTGATGCCATATCTTCTCGGCAATGAGGGCGATACCGTGCAAACCACCCCATACTACAAAACGGGTAGCAGCCCCGTGCCACAGACCGCCGAGCAGCATGGTGACCATCAGGTTGAATCCGGTGCGCAGGGGACCCTTCCTGTTGCCTCCCAGGGGAATATACAGATAGTCTTTGAGCCAGCGTGAGAGGGAGATATGCCACCGTTTCCAGAAATCACTGATATTTACAGCTTTATATGGTGAGTTGAAGTTGAGCGGCAGTCGGAGACCCATCAGCATTGCAACCCCGATTGCTATGTCAGTGTAACCCGAGAAGTCGCAGTATATCTGAAGACCGTACCCATATACCGCCATCAGATTCTCAAACCCCGAATAGATGGCCGGGGCATCAAATACCCGGTCAATGAAGCCCGTTGAGATGAAATCGGAAATGAGCATCTTTTTTATGAGCCCCTGGAGGATGAGGAACAGCCCGTGCCCAAACTCATTGCGGCTGATTGTATACTCACCTCGCATCTGCGGTATGAACTCTGACGCACGAACTATTGGGCCGGCAACAAGCTGCGGAAAGAAAGTGAGGTAGAAGGAGAAATCGATAAGATTGCGCTCAGCCGCCATCCTGCCGCGGTAGACATCGATAGTGTAGCTCAGGGCCTGGAAGGTGAAGAATGAAATTCCCACCGGCAATATAATGTTTGAGACGTTGAAGTCAGTGCCGAACAGGCTGTTGGACCACGTAGAGAAAATGTCATGAGCAACAAGGGATGTCTTGAACAGTGAATTTATCGTCTCCGTAAGAAAGCCCGCGTATTTGAAATATGAGAGGAATCCGAGCAGTAAAACGATGTTTATGATCAGCCAGAGCCGTTTGCCTGCACGGCTGCGGGATCTGTCCGTCATTATGGCTGTGAAATATGTCAGCAGGGTTGTGAGCAGTAAAAGTATTATGAAGAGGCCTCCGGCACGGTAATAGAAATAGAGGCTGACCAGCAGAAGCCATGTGTGGCACATGGCACGCCTTCTGTGCACAAGGGCGAACCCCGCCATTACAACGAGGAAAAAGATCCAGAAGCCCGGAGTGGTAAAGATGAATGTCTGGTCAGGATGGTATCTGAGCAGGGATGAGAACCTGTAAAGTATCTGGCTGAAGAAACCGTTTCTGCCCTGAGAGGGGTTTTCTGTGACTGTGATCTCTTCTACTGTATCAGTCACTGCCGGATCAGCGGGAGGGGGCACAACCTTGTAATCTTCTTCTCCCGTCTCTGGCTCCGCCACTGCCGGTTCACCGGGAGTTGGCGCAGCCTGATTATCCTCTCCAAAAGTTTCCCGCTCCGCCAGCAGATCTGCAAACAGCCGTGAAGCAATCGTATCTGTTCCTGCGTTGGAGAGGTGGGTCAGGTCTTTGGATGCCAGCGGGGGTGTATGGTTAAACCACTTTATTGCCGATCCCGGGCCGCCCATTGCTTCCCATGCGTCCCAGAAGACAGCACCGCTCATCTCCGATGCCTTTTTCTGAGCATCGCGGATCGCCCTGATATTGGGGAAGCGGAGTATTGTATCATTGTCCCGGAGGGCCATGTCCGTAACGCTGACCAGCACCACCGGGGCACCGCCGGAAACCTTTCCGAGCCAGTTGATCTGCTTTACAAGGCCCTCCTCATAGTAGTTGTATTCGCTTCTGACATTTCTTACAACATTAAGTCCGAACTGCAGAAATATCATGTCAGGTCTGAGACCCGAGAAGCACTCCTCAAAACCCCTGGCATCGGTCATGACGAACTCGAGCCCTGCGCTGCCACGTACCGGGACGTTATCGACCACCACTCCCGTTTCGCTCTCCAGGCTCAGGGCATATATATCCGGTGAGTTGTTGCCTGTAAATTCAACTGTCACCTCTGAAACCCCCGGCAGTGCGACTGCATATTCAAGCGGTCCGTCTCCCATCTGGAGCATGGCAAAATCAACAAGCGAACTGCCCGATCGGATACCGACGAGCACAGTATCATTGTTGTTGCCGTAAAAGATCCTCAGTTTTTCGTACCTGGAGACGGCTGAGTCTGCACCCGGGACAGGATTTATCTTTACGGTTGCGAATGTGCGTGTGCCCAGGCTGTCTCCATAAGGGGTGAAGCGGCAGAGGGCGAGCATCGGGCCGAGCCTGTTGTGGGGGAGTGTCCCGTTCCTGTAGTCAAGGAGAGTGTATCTTTTCCAGTTTGAGGAGGAGCGCACCACGTATGACCGGGTGTACATTACGGGCATGACCGGTAAGAACATTCCGGGGCCGGTACCCCCTCCCTCCTTCCTCAGCTCCTGCCTTAGAAGCGATGTCACGCGGTCACCTTCAATCTGCGAGTCGCCATAATAGACAATTCTCGCCTGCCGGCCTCCCCTGACGGAGTCCCTTATGGCATCACCGGGGTACCATGGCTGTGGTGAGGTATATAAGGACGTATCCTTACCAACTCTTTCAGGAATGACAGGGGTTGATACTGCCGGGACTGTATCAGCTTTTACAGTTTCCCCGGGTTGGGAAAGCG
>CAZHAI010000078.1:0-8549 GCA_964530645.1 uncultured Rikenella sp.
TAGATTTCTGCGTATGGGCGGAAAGCAAAAAGTAATGAAATGAAATTCAATCCAGAAAAATGCAGCATACCGGACCGCCGGATGGAGTCTTTCATAGACCCGGCCGAATTATGGTCCTTTATAAATGACAACAAGGCAGATAAGATAAGAGTCAGGGAACTGATAGCCAAATCACTCTCAAAGGAACGTCTCACCCTGGCAGAAACTGCGGCACTCATTAACGCCGAGGGTGACCTGGTGGAGGAGATAAAAGCAGGAGCACGCGAACTAAAGAAAAAAGTCTACGGAAACAGGATAGTGCTATTCGCACCTCTCTATATTGGCAATAAGTGCACAAACAACTGCCAGTACTGCGGCTTCAGGGTTACAAACAAGGATGCCCGGCGAAAGACGCTGAGCGATGCGGAGATCACGGCAGAGGTTGAAGCCCTCGAGGATAACGGGCAGAAGAGACTGATTCTTGTCTACGGAGAACATCCGGAATACGGGCCTGAATACATTGCACATACTGTAAAGCTCGTATACGGAGTCAAAAAGGAGAGGGGAGAGATACGCAGGGTAAACATCAATGCCGCTCCGCTGGATATCGACGGATTCAGAACGGTGGGAAGTTCAGGCATAGGCACCTACCAGGTATTCCAGGAAACCTATGACCCCGAGGCATATACATGGTATCACCTGGGAGGTAAGAAAAAAGACTATAACTGGCGTTTAACCGCCCTGGACCGGGCACAGGAGGCAGGCATAGATGATGTGGGAATCGGAGCGCTCTTCGGCCTTTATGACTGGAGGTTCGAAGTGATGGGACTTGTAAGGCATACAAACCACCTTGAGGCATGTTACAATGTCGGCCCGCATACAATCTCCTTCCCCAGGATCAAGGATGCCTCAGCCCTGAACCTTAATCCGAAGTACTATGTCAGCGATGATAATTTCAAGAAGCTGATAGCAATACTGCGTCTCGCGGTACCATATACCGGCCTCATTCTGACAGCACGTGAGGCTCCGGACGTCCGTTCCGAGGCAATGGCATTCGGTGTGTCTCAGATAGACGGTGGCACTAAACTGGAACTTGGCGGATACGCTGCATCAAGAAATTCCGAGCAGAATCTCAACCGGGAGCAGTTCAAAATAAATGACGAGAGGTCTCTGGCCGATGTTATCAACGAACTGATTGACAACGATTATATCCCGTCCTTCTGTACTGCATGTTACAGGCTTGGACGCACCGGCGAGCACTTCATGGAGTTCTCGGTACCTGGTTTTATAAAGCGCTATTGCACTCCGAACGCCATCCTGACACTTTCAGAGTACATCGTCGACTACGCATCACCTGAGCTTGCAGAAAAGGGGTGGAAGGCAATTGAAAAGAATATGGCTGACCTCGATGAGGGCATGAAACAAAGCATCAGGGCAAAGATCGGACGTATTAAGAACGGGGAAAGAGACCTTTACTATTAAAATCTACAATCATGGTCAGAGTATTAGGCATTAAGATCACTGACAGGATCAAAGAGGCGGGGCTTGTTCAGAAGGCCCTTTCGGAACATTCCGGGGTTGTCAGCACAAGACTTGGATTCCACGAGCTGAATAATGAACTCTGCAGCCGCGAAGGATTTATGGTAATTCACCTTGCAGGCCTTCCCGGGGATTGTGAAGACCTGGCCACGCAGTTGAAAAAGATCGAAGGCCTCTTCGTTAAGGAGATGCTCTTCTCACATGGCCTTTCTGATGCTTCAATGGAGTGTGACGGCACAACGATACTGGGTGTAATGGTTCCCAGGCGTGACGATCTGGGCCCGCAGGTGCAGGCACTGCTTACTACCTATGGTTGCGTCATACGTACAAGACTGGGTGTCAACGAGGTCTATTTCGGCGAGCCTGCCGGACTGATCATCCTTGAGCTTGCCGGTGACAGGAGCCAGTTCGTCTCCCTTGAGAGGTCTCTGCGCGAGGTGGAGGAGATAGCTATCGGACGTATCTGCTTTCCTATCTGAGCAGCTGTCCGAGGAACACGGCGTTGACAAACAGCTTCGAGGTTCCGTACCAGATAGCCCTGAAGTTTGTGTCGTCATAGATTGAGATCACCCTTCCCGGTCCCTGGTGAACGGCAATAACTGCACTGTTGCTTATCCTTTCAATGTTTTCCTTCGAACAGTACCCGCTCAGCAGTGGATCTTCCGTGTATTTCACCGGGGTGTTGTAGCTGCTGCCAGTCACCTTCACCGCTGAGGCATCTGTCTTGAATACCGGAAGCGTGGGCCTGGTGTAGCCATAACAGAGCGGGTGGGTGATGTCAACCGTTGCGTTGAAGATTGTTCCCGGCACTGTCTGAACTGCCCTGTTAACGGATCTTGTGGCGTAAGTGCGCTCTCTTTCCGGGTCTGCAGCGGGACTGTCAATATAGCTTATCTCAGCAAATTTGTTGGCAGCCAGCCACCGGTTGCCTCCCCTGTAACCTATCAGGGTGCCCCCTGACCTGTTCCATTCACGCAGCCTGTCAACAGCATTGTTTAAAAGAGAGGGATTCCCGGCAATGATTATCACGTTGTACTTGCTGAGATCTGCCGAAGTCATCCTCGACGGTGTGATCAGCGTGACGGGTATGCCGTAGCGTACATCAAGAAGGTGCCATATCTCTCCGGCGTCATCCGCAGGCGTGCCATCCTCGACAACAAGCATCACAGAGGGTATCGTAAGCACTGAAAACCCGCCGCTGCCCAGATCGATGCCTGAAGGTGTCAGCCCTGTGGATATTCCGTGGATTGTTATGCCGCACATGCCGGCAGTTTCTTTCAGTATTTCCTCGATCTCGCCGGCAGGACGGGCATTTTCGCCCTGTTGCACCATCACTGTGCCGTAGCCAAATGATTTCTTCTTCCCGTCAGGCATGACGGTTGTAAAGGGTGCAGTCGCAATTCTTGCTGTGAGACCAGCTTTCTGAATCATGTAAAGAGCCTTTGGAGCATAGGTGTCACTCCATTCAAAGAGCCATGCATAATCACTTCCGTTTCCGGTCAGTGATCCGGCCGGGAATGGAGGTGCTGTCACCTTTTCTCCGGCCATCCCGGCGGCCTCGGCCCCGTTGAGCGGGGTAAAGCTAAGGTTGAAGGCCATGGGCATGGTCCAGGTTGAGATGTCGTAAAAGACTGTATCTGCGAATGTTTTCACTGTTTCGAAGAGGCTTCTGACAAACCGGTACTCCTTCTGCCTGGCGGGCACGAAGTAACTGTCGCCAGGCTGATAGGTTGTGCCACTCCGTGTGAGAGACCTGGCACACCTGTACACCTCAATTTTATGCCTGAGAAGATTTTCGATGAACCGGGCAGTGCCTCCACTGTCGTCTCCGGCGCTGAAGAGATATCCCTTCACAGGAGATAATTCTGCCTCCCTGAGTGCCGATAGATAGAACTCGCGCTGCATATCCAGCAGCTTTACCCTCATGCTCAGGCCCGCCTCGATTGAGGAGAGCGAAACATTGAACTGGTTCCTGATGGCGAAGGGGAATGAGAGCACTCCGCCCGGCACATCGCGGAGGTGACCCTTGGTTCCGGCCTGCTCGAACAGAATACCGATGGAGCCGTGGGCATCAGGGTAGGAGGAGCCTTTTCCGAGGTAATAATCGTCAAAGCTCTCCTCGGTATAGTAAAGGCTGCCGATGGAGTCGAGGTACCTGGCGTGGAAACCGCCTATTTCGGCTGTCAGTGCCTGGTTGTCGGGGGGAACAACAGGGTTGTTGCGCGACTGCACACCGGGCTGGAAGAAGAAGGTGGCGTTTGCGCCCATTTCGTGATGGTCAGTGTTGATGTTCGGCATCCAGCGGTGGAATGCCGCAACGCGTCCCACGCTCTCAGGGTGCTGAAGCATGAGGTAATCGCGGTTCAGGTCAAACCAGTAGTGATTGGTGCGCCCCCCTGGCCATGCCTCATTGAACTCGCGGCCTGAAGGATCGGTGGCGAGGGTCATCCCGCGGTGCATGTTGACCCACGTTGAGTGGCGCTGCAGTCCGTCGGGATTCAGGGCAGGATCAATCAGAATAACACATTTGTCTAAAATTTCATCTATATGTGGCCCGATGCCGGCAACCAGGAAGTATGCGGTCAGTATTGAAGCGTTCTGGGCGCTTGATTCATTGCCGTGGACACCGTAGCCGAGCTTGATTATAAGGGGCATGTTCGTCGTCACGACTCCTTTGGAAACGGAAGGGTCTGACAGCTTCAGGTGCTCAAGCCGGATCTCCTCAATCCGTGCCATGTTCTTTTCAGATGTGATTATTAGTTGCCCGAGCGGTCTCCCTTCCCAACTCCTGCCATACTCTTCCCAAACGGCTTTTCCTGAAGCAGCATCAAGCGCCATCATGTATCCGGCAAGCTTGTCATGTGTTACATGCCACTCACCAACCTCATGGCCAATGGAGCCTGGCACAGGTATCCTGCCATCAAAGGTCACGCCGGCCGGCATGTAATAATCCGGTGTCGTGGGATTCTGGCCGTAACTGATCAGTGAGACAAAAAGGATCACCGACGAAAGGAGCATTTTTTTCATCACATCTTGTTTGAGTGCAGTGAGCAATTTCGGAAAAAAGAGGATTGGTTGTTACAGTGAAGGCTTGTTCTGCAGCATAATCACTTCACAGCCCGCCGTCTGCTGAAGTGGGGTGTATCACCCCATGCCCCGAGGCCCAGGGTTGTTCCAGGTAAAAGGTCAAAGTTGAGCCCGCTGAGGTTTGACTCGTTCACCTCGCGGTAGCCCGGTTTACCCTCGTAGATCTGGTAGCCTGCCCTGAAGCGGGCCGGGGTAAGGTTGGGCATTACTATGTTGGCTCCGCATGAAATTGCCTTCTCACGGCCTGCCGGATCAATTGTCTGCATTGCGGTTGATGCAACTATATTTATATCCATCATTATGATTCTCACGATGGCTATCATCCTGAGTGTCAGGTTGAAACGCTCCTTAAGGAAAAGATTGTCCGTGCCTCTGGTTCCAAGCGGTGTATCTGAGTGCTCAATAAACGGACCCATGCCACACATGTCAATGTCAAAATCACGCATGAATATAATATCATCGGCAAGGTCGGACATTGTCTGAAAGGGAAGTCCAATCATGACACCCGTACCTGTCTGGTATCCAGTCTCCTGGATAATCTTAAGGCACTCGAGTCTTCTGGTGTACCTGTGCAAGTCGTTCTCAGGATGCACCCGCCTGTAGAGAGCCTCGCTGGATGCCTCTATCCTTAGCAGGTAACGGTGTGCGCCGGCATCAAACCACCTCTGATATGTCTCCCTCGTCTGTTCTCCAAGAGAAAGGGTTATCCCAAGCTTTCCGCCGGTCATGATGGTGATGGTTCTGACAAGATCTTCGATGGTTTCAATAAAGAGCTGTGAAGGATTCTCTCCCGACTGAATGGCAATGGACCCGAAGTTCAGCCGGTAGGCGGTCATGGCTGCATCAAGCACCTCCTCACGTGACAGCGTGTATCTTTCAATTTTATTGTTGTCACGCCTGACTCCGCAGTAGAGGCAGTTCTTGCCGCATATATTGGAATATTCTATAAGGCCGCGCAGAAAGACCTGATTCCCGACATACCGATCCCTGACAGATGCTGCCCTGCGGTAGAGCAGACTTGCATCCTCCTCGCTGCACTGAAGCATTTCAAGGATGTCAGCCCTGTCATGGTCTTTCCTTTCAAGAATTGAGGCAATGCCGGAACTCATCTTTTATGTGAATCGTTTAACATTAACAACCCGGCCCCTTATATGTTCAGCTTTGGCAGCATTAAAATCAGAAGCCGCGTCCAAACATTTGCCAGAGCTCCCTTTTCATCTCCTGCCACCTGTTCATGGCCCCGTGAGCAAACGCATCGGTGTACTCGGTTACGGCCTTTTTTGCTTCTGCATTTTTGCCGTCGCTGACAAGCTTCTTTACTCTCTCTTCCAGGGCCGGAAGCTCGGAAAGTGCCTTTTGCTCCATGTCAGCCACAGCCGGCTCAATAAGTTTGCGTCCTCTCTCCCAGTTCACTGTCGAGAGCCTGTTGGCTTCGCGGAATGACCAGATAGCCGCATCATCGCGGTAGCGGTGCTGACCGCAGATGCGGAAGCTCTCCGGCAGTTCCATGGTGCCTGAGAAAATTGGTATGCGAGGGCTCTGTCCGGGGTTGTCAAATGAGAACCACGCCACGGCGCCCACCTCTTCCGGAAGCCATCCACGACACTGGATTACGTGAGAATAGGAGCATCCTGTGATGGCGATTGTACGCTGCCGTTCAATTGTCCCGGGCTTAAGCTCGTTGACCAGGGTGCGCAGGTCGGCGTTCATCCAGTTGTTCATGGCCGGTGATTTAACAGACTCAGTAATCTCGTTTCCTGCTTCATCCTTTTTCCTGACAGTAATCATCAGGTTCTTAGTCATGTCGTAGGGCGTGCCCTCGTAGGTCTCGCGGAAGAGAGCCATCACATCACTCACTGAGAGCTTTTTAACCGGTTTCACCGAGAAGGGGAGTTCTTCCATCTCCATCGTCAGTTTCAGCTCAGGGGCAAGAGTATTCAGGACAAAGAACTCGCGGATGGCGTAGGGCTTGCCGGTGCCGATCACCTTGTAGAACTTGAACGGTTCCTTCCCGTCCCAGTATCCAAGATCTTTTGCTTTTTTTCGCAGGTCCGCTGAGGTCATGAAGTGATCGGGATCCTTGAAATTAACATCTGATATCCTGGGGATATTGGCTGCAATGCCAATGTGATCATCGGGGATTCTCTGTGCCACCCACATCGCCGAGGGTTTGCCCGGGCCTGAGCCGGCTATCTCCAGCTGCCACACCTCTTTCGGGTCTGCAATAGTGATGCATTCGGCCATGTCACCGTATCCGTATTGCTCTGCCAGTGAACCTATCAGGGCTATTGCCTGGCGTGCCGTTGTGCATCGCTGCAGGGCGATCCTCTCAAGCTCTTCAATAAGAAAGAGTCCATCCTGGTTGATCAGCTCCCTCTTTCCGTAGATGGTTGTCTCGCCAATGGCGAGCTGCTTCTCGTTAAGGCAGGGGTATGCCGTGTTGAGGTATGCATATGTCGACTTCACCTCCGGGATCTCCCCCTTGCGGGTCACGTTTGTCATGTCCCAGGCCTCCTCGGTCTGCATTGTGCCCCAGTAAACCGGGTGGACAGTGTCCCTTGCAAAAGTCATTGCCGGGACCACCTCAAGCCATGTACGGTACCTGCCGTCGCAGGTGTGCGAGGTCATCACCGAGCCATCGGTTGAGGCAAGCCTGCCAACCATTATGCTGGTACAGTTCTCAGCGTAGCCGGGACCGTCGGGGTCAATATCCTTTTCGGGCTGTGAGTAGGCGGCAAAGGGCAAGGACATCAGCAATGCAGTGACCGCGGCAGAGATAAAACGGAGAGAAGGTTTCATAATCAGAATCGTTTCAGTTTATCAACAAAAATAACCGGATTGGCCAATCCGGCGATCTCAAAGATAATATTCTGCAACATACCGGAGTCATTCGGTGATTTTTACGACAGGTTAAACTTGTCATTTGGTAAATATCAAATTGTTTCTACCTTTCAAGCAAGACTGACCCCGATCATGATTAATTCTAAATTATTGAACCCCAGAAGTATAGCCATTATTGGCGGATCCGATGATGTCACCAAGGCCGGAGGAAAGGTGCTTAAGAATATGCTCGACAGTAACTTTGGAGGAGAGATATTTGTTGTAAACCCTAAAGCTCCTGTGGTACAGGGATTAACAGCCGCCGGTGATGTGTCGGAGCTACCGCAGACCGATTTGGCCATTATAGCCGTGGCCGCACGTTACTGCCCGGCGATCGTCCGGACCCTGGCATATGAAAAGGGTACTGGCGGGTTCATTATTCTCTCTGCGGGATTCAGTGAGGAGGACGAGGAGGGAGAGGCCCTCGAGCGTGAAATAGTGGAAGTGATCAATGCCACCGGCGGGACACTTATTGGTCCCAACTGCATAGGGTTCCTGAACTATAATTATCCCGGAGTCTTCACTGTGCCAATTCCGAGGTTGTCTGAAAAGGGAATTGATTTCATTTCAGGTTCGGGAGCAACGGCTGTATTTATACTTGAAACGGCTATTACCGGCGGACTGCCATTTTCAAGTGTCTGGTCCGTTGGTAACAGCGCCCAGACAGGGGTGGAGGATGTCCTAGAGCATCTTGACCTGACCTATGACCCTGAAACCAGCTCGAAGATCAAGTTGCTGTACATTGAAAATATTGCTGATCCTGCGAGGTTTCTGAAACACTCTGCCTCGCTGATAACGAAAGGTTGCCGTATTGCTGCAATCAAGGCCGGTTCATCAGAGGCGGGTTCACGTGCTGCCTCATCTCACACCGGGGCATTAGCATCGCCCGATTCGGCCGTGGAGGCATTGTTCCGTAAAGCGGGAATCGTCAGGTGCCATAACCGCACCGAACTTGCAACTGTGGGAGCACTTTTCACATACAGGCCGCTTACAGGCAGGCGAATAGCCGTCGTCACCCATGCCGGGGGACCGGCTGTAATGCTAACCGATGCTCTCAGTGAGGG
>CAZHAI010000079.1:0-8527 GCA_964530645.1 uncultured Rikenella sp.
CAACAGAATTATACACCTTGTAAGCTTCAATGTACCCTACCCGCCAGATTATGGCGGCATAACGGATGTATTTTACAAGATAACCGCGCTGAAGAAGCAGGGTGTGGGCGTGATACTTCACTGCTTCAGTTACGGGCGCAGCCGCTCGCGCACCCTGGAGCGTGAATGTCTGAGGGTTCATTATTACAGGCGTGAGCTGAATCTGTTTCATCTGCTCAGCAGGGAACCCTTTATTGTCCTCTCCAGGAAGAACAACCTGCTGCTTAAAAACCTTTCGGCCGACAATAATCCAATAATTTTCGAGGGGTTGCACACTACGCATTATCTTGCTGATCCTGCACTGGCAGGCAGAATAACGTTGGTCAGGACGCACAACGTTGAGCATGTATACTATCGCAGCCTCGCTTCTGCTGAGAGCAATCCGTTCAGGAAGCACTATTACAAATCCGAAGCTAAAAAACTGGAGCGTTATGAGTCCGTACTTGCCGGCGCCTCATACCTGCTTTCAATCTCCCCCGGAGACACTGAATATTTCAGCTTGAAGTTCGGCAATGCGGTCTTTGTCGGACCGTTCCATTCGGCAGACAAGTGCGTTGCAAGCGAAGGGATAGGCGAATACGTGCTCATCCACGGTGATCTTTCCACAGCCGAAAACAATGTTGCAGCCCTTTATCTGATTAAGGAGGTTGCTGCAAAATGGAAATACAAAACCGTCATAGCCGGTAAAAGGCCATCTGCAGAACTGACTGAGACTGCTGCATCACTCAGGCATGTGAGAGTGGTTCATAATCCTTCAATAAACCAGATGAATGAGCTGATAACAAACGCACAGGTCTGCCTTCTCAATGCATCCCAGCCGACAGGGATGAAGCTGAAGCTGATCAATTCGCTCTGCAATGGACGTCACGTTGTTGCAGCTCCAGCCGTTGTGGCAGGAACAAACCTCGGAAGTCTCTGCAGCATTGCCACTGACCCTGAGGAGTGGATCACCCTGACCGGCAGGCTAATGAAGGAGAATTTCACTGAAGAGATAAAACAGGAGCGCACCCGTGTTCTCTGTGAGGTGGCCGACAACGCCGTAAATGCCAGAAAAATAATCGAATCCATTAACAACTACACCCCGGAAAGCTAAATCAGGCTCTGATTTACCTGTAGATTCTTCTCCTGTTAAGCTCCCTCCTGTAGGCAGCAGCATACCTGTTGTGCTCTGCAAGTGTGCGCGAGAAGTGATGATACCCTGATCCGTCGTATCTGGCAACGAAAAAGAGAAACTGGTGGTCTTCCGCGTTAATCACAGACTCAAGGCCGGAACGCGAAGGGCACCGTATCGGGCCAGGGGGTAAACCCGCATATTTGTAGGTATTGTAAGGCGAGTCAATTTCGAGGTGCTTGTTCAATATACGCCTCAGGGAAAAGTCATTGACAGCGAACTTCACTGTCGGGTCCGCCTGCAGGGGCATCCCCTGGCGGAGCCGGTTGATATAAACCCCGGCAATACGAGGCATTTCATCGGCTCTGGAGGCCTCCTCATCGACGATGGAGGCGAGAACGGATACCTCTGCCGGGCTTAGCCCGTGCTCCTCCGCAAGCGCAATCCTCTCAGCTGTCCAGTAATCTCTATACTCCTTGAGCATGCGCCTGTAGAAACCCCGCGCATCAACTGACCAGTAAAGCTGATAAGTGTCAGGTATGAAAACTGATATAAGGGTACTTCTGTCAAACCCGTCGTCCGAATAATTGGCTTCATCGCTGAAGAATTGATAGAGGGTGACGGAGTCAGCCTCTATCTGCCGGCCAATCTTCCCGGCAAGTTCCTCAAGGGTCCTGACGTTATTGAATGTCACATTGACCGGCGATTGCCGTCCGGAGCGCAATACGTTGACAATGTTGTTATTGCTCATGCCCGGCTCAATGATGTAAGATCCTGGTTTTACGCTCCTTCCGAAGGATTTCAGGCGTGATGTCAGAACAAAGCTGCTTCGGCTTCGAAGAACACCGGTGCTCTCCAGTGTGTCAGTAAGGGCTTTGAAATCAGACCCTGTAGGGACATATATCCTCACCGGCTCTTCAGCCCTGACATTATGCCTGAGGACTGTCGCCCAGAGGAAAACTGTAAGAGCGATTGCTCCGACCAGGACAATATAGAAAAGTGTCAGTAAAATCTTTTTCATCGGGTGCGAAATTAATAAAGCGGTCCGAATATCCTTGCAAGAGATTCCTTGTATCTGACCCGTTTCGGCCTTTTCATCCACTCCTCCCTGTTCACTTCGGTGCAGTTCTTCAGGTCTTCGGCAAAGAGGACACCAAGTCTGAGGGCGAAATCCTCATCATAGATCAGAGCCGTCACCTCGAAATCGAGGTCAAAGCTGCGTACATCAACATTTGGTGATCCCACTGAAGAGAAGATGTTGTCCACAAGCAGATACTTGGAGTGAATGAAACCGTTACGGTAAAGAAATATCCGGACTCCGGCTTCGAGCAACTCGGAGATATATGAGCGGGTGTTCCAGTTTGCGATTATGGAATCGGTAGATTCCGGGAAAATCATCCTGACATCCACTCCGCTCAGGGCGGCCGTCTTGATTGCCGTGAGCATGCTGTCGTCAGGGCTGAAATAGGGCGATGTGAGATAAATTGACGATTTCGCAGTTGCAATGGCGGAAAAATAAACCTGCATAATTGTTGCCCAGTCTGTATCAGGGCCGCTTGAAGCAACCTGCACCAGGCACTTGTTACCGGTGCGCAGAACGTGCTCAAGTGAGCCGTCAGGCGGCAGCTCTTCACCGCTTACAAAATCCCAGTCGGCTATGAAAACCCTGTCCAGTGCGGCGACGGCTTCTCCCTCCAGCCTCAGGTGTGTGTCCACCCAGGGACCCAGATCAGGCAGGCCACGCAAGTATTTGTCTGCTATGTTAAGGCCTCCCACAAAACCCACTTTCCCGTCTACAACAAGGATTTTTCTGTGGTTGCGGTAATTGATCCTGCTCGAAAAACTCGGAAAACGGACCGGATGGAATGTATGTATCTGTACACCGGCCTGGCGCATCATTTTAATATATGGCTTCCGGATATTCCAGCTTCCCACATCGTCATAGATGACCCTTACCTTCACCCCTTCGTTCGCTTTGCGTTTCATAAGCTCACTGAACTCCATGCCCAGCCTGTCGGGTTCGAAACGATAAAACTCGAGATGAATGAAATGAGTGGCCGAGGCTATGGCATCAAGCATGGCAGGAAATGTCTGCTGGCCGTTGACAAGAAGGTCTATCCTGTTGTCGAGGGTTACCAACGACCTGTTATTCCTCAGCATCAGGTGAATAAGGTGAGCCTTTGACCTTACCGCCTCGCTTTCTCCTGATAGAAATTCAGACAGGAGTTTGACCTGGCGATCTGCATCGTCAGCCAACCTGGCACTGTCAGCCATGCTCTTGCGGCTGTAGATCTTCTGCTTGCGGTAGAAGCGTCCGAAAAAGAAATAAACAATCACACCAATGACGGGGACAAACAGGACCACCAGAAGCCATGCCAGTGTCTTTACAGGATTCCTGTTCTCAAAGACGATCATCAGACAGATGACGAAGACCGCTATCAGGTAGACGACCGTCAGTATATTCCTGAGAATGAAAATAGTGTTCCCTGTCAGGATCATTTATACGGAGTAAACTTGCTCCCGTAAATATAAAAAAAACTCTTCCGGAAACAGCGGAAGAGTTCTTCTGTATATTGCAGTGGTCAGAATATCAGCCCTACATGGACCAGGAGGGCGCCAGTTCTGTCATCAAACTCAAATTCTTCTCCCCCGATAGTGATCCCGTCTCCAAACTGGTTAAGATTTCCTTCATACCGAAGATCCAGCGTCAGCTTCTTGAAGATATCCAATCCAACGCCTGCCTGATAACCGAATGTTGCAGTTTTGTATGTTGCAATTTCAGCCATGTCAGAGGGTTCTGAAAGCAGGATCGACGCAGCCGGGCCTGCATTTACCCTCAAAGGTCCCAGTTTGAAACCAAGGAGTACCGGGATATTAAGCTTTGTGAATTTTTGTTCGAGCAGCTCATCAACAGGCTCTCCATCAATCACACCTTCATATGTAAGTGAATTTGATGCAGTTGCAAGAAGAAATTCGGGCTGAAGGTAGAATCCTGCAAAAGACACTCTCAGGAAAGCTCCTCCCTGGAATCCCCATTCAGCGTTCTTTGCATTCTGAAGAACTACATCAACG
The DNA here is from genome assembly GCA_964530645.1 of uncultured Rikenella sp. Taxonomy (GTDB): domain Bacteria; phylum Bacteroidota; class Bacteroidia; order Bacteroidales; family VadinHA17; genus SR-FBR-E99. The sequence goes on from CAZHAI010000079.1 coordinate 4,223, forward strand.
CTTGCCTGTGAAAGGTCGAGGTTGGTGAAGGTAAAGTCAGTGCTTGCCCCGGCTTTCAGACCGAATTTTACCTGTGAAAACAGAGGGGCGGCAAGAAGAAGTGTAAAAACAATGACAATGAACTTTTTCATTTCTCTCAGTTTTAGTTTAAGAACAGTAGTTGCTGTCCTGATAAACGCAATTTACAGGCCAAAGGTTGCACTGAAAGATATAAAAGGGTAAAATATTCTTACTTTTTTGCCAGCTCGGAGAAGATAATTTCCTTCATTTTATCGAATTCCCCGCGCTCGAAAAGACGAGTAAGGAAAATTATTCTGCCCTTCCTGTCAATTATTATATTGCGGGTTACACCTGCCTGCTTCTCTGCGAAAAGGCCGAAAATATCTGCACCCGGATCGAGTGCAAGCGGGTAGGTGATCTTCATGTCAGCTGCAAACTTCTTCACAGTTTCCACGGGTTCATCACGGTCGATACCGATGACTGCAAGACCCTGTTTCTTCCCTGGAATCCATATCTCCTGCTCAATAAACGGCATCTCCTTTCGACAAACACTGCACCAGCTGGCAGTGAACTGAAGCATCACAACCTTTCCCCGGAGACCAGACAGCCTGTAACTGGTACCTCCGGCTTCCTTTATTGTGAAATCAGGGGCAATGTCACCTACTTTTACAAGGTAGTTGTTTTCATATACCGTTTGCGCCTGTAAGCCTGCAATAAACCCTAACATTATGATGGTCGTAACAAGAATTGATCTCTTCATTTTCAGTCTGATTTGATCCCAAAAGTACAAAAATCACTCCAATAATCTTACTTGACGCATTTCATTTGCACTGTCAGAATACTGACGGGATATTCCGGCATCTGCAGTGGTACCCGGTTAGGGCTCACCCCTCCTCATCCGGTGTGTCAAGGTAGCTGTTGCACAGCCTCAGTTCGAGATAATCATTAGCTGTTTCACTGAAGCCGTATTCAAAACAGTATGACCACCTTACTCCCTCCTTTGTCTCCACCAGGTGCGTGAAGAAGGTGAAGTTATAACCCTGTGCTATCAAAGCATCGCGATGGATACGGTGATGGCCGTCATCAACCAGTTCTGACAGTATCTTTCTGTTTCGCCTCAGCTGAGCGTGCACGTTGCGAACGTAATTGTTCTGATCACGGTTGATACGGTTATTGTAGTTGTTGCGGCACTGATCGGAACAGAATTTCTTATCAGACCGTCCAAGGAGCCTGGCTCCGCAGTCAAGACATACTCTTTCCACAGCGAGAATTTTCATAAAGATAAAAAATAAAATTCATGTCAGGATCTCATATCAGTCTGATTCTTATTTCTTAACCCGTTTACAATCGGATATAAACGACTGCTAAGCGGATAGAAATAATTAACAACCGGGTCATGTGCTGTGGAGGGTGCAAATTTGTATCGTTAACAGCATTAATAACTAAAACCAAAGGTCATGAATGCATTAAGAAACAGAGTTCAGCTGATCGGACGCCTGGGTCAGGATCCGGAGATCAAAACACTTGAAAGCGGGAAGAAGGTTGCTCACTTCAACCTTGCAACGAATGAAAGTTACAAGAATGCTGAAGGTGCTAAAATTGATGAAACCACCTGGCACAGCATCGTTGCGTGGAACGGGCTTGCAGAACTCTCCTCCAAGTTCCTCAGCAAGGGCAGAGAGGTCTGTATTGAAGGGCGGATAAGCTACCGCAGCTACACTGACAAGAACGGTAACCAGAAGAATGTAACTGAAGTAGTGGCGTCGGACCTGGTGCTGCTCAGCTCTGGAAGCAGGACACGGGAGATGATAACCGGTGAACCTGAACCGGAGCATGAAGAGGAGCCGGTAACAGGAAGTGAGCCTGCCGGACGCGGAGGAAAGGGACGGGGCAGGTAAGCCGCCCGATAGCAGTCTCCCGTCTCCGGCAGTCCACAATGGCTGAGGGGTTGGGTGGTGGTATGCGGATGTCTCGCTGGCAGGTCCCGGCAGTATGCCGGGGCCTGTTATTATCATCTGGCTGCTGCAGCCCTGCCTGCATGTAACGCCTTCAGGTTGACATCCACAACATCCTCTCCCTTGCGGCCGAACATTTTTCTTACAGCATTCTCAAGTGCCGCGAAAGGCATTGAGATGAAGGAGGATGCCGCACCAAGGATTACAATGTTTCCGGATCTTGCCGATCCAAGATCCCTTGCAATGCCGTCTGCATCAAGCACAATTGTGTTGCCGGCCCTGCCGAGTTCGGCAAGCACCTCGCCTGCCTCCGGATAGTCAGGGATGTTCACGAAGGGGACGGAGTTGGTCACAATCCAACCCCCCGGTGAGATCCAGGGGAGGTATCTCAAAGCCTCCATCGGTTCAACACTGATGATCAGATCAGCACTGCCGTGAGGGATCAGATCGGACCATATTTCCCTGTCTGAAAGCCTCAGATGAGACTGGACGTCCCCACCCCGCTGGCTCATGCCATGCACCTCGGCCTGCTTGAGAAACAGATTCTGCTCCACGGCTGCAAGCCCGATCGTGGCGGCTATGGATAAAATACCCTGCCCGCCTACACCTGCCAATATAATATCACACTTCATATTATTCCCCTGATTTGTTCTTCGTTGCCGCTTCAGCTTTTTTATTTCGTGATGCTGTTTGAATGCACTCACGTCTTGCAAGTATTACCGAGAGACCTTTGTGGTTCAGTTCGGTACGGATAACAGACTTGTTTTCCTCATGGTTCTTCCTCAGGGGAACAATCAGTTTCAGGTGTGCAGGGTCAACCCCGAGCCCCAGGCAGATGCTTTCAAGCCTGTCAGTCGCCTGCGACTTCTGCCCGCCAGTCATGCCGGTGGTGGAATTGTCTGAGATAATCAGCGTTATCGGAGAGTCCTTCAATACAGCATCGAGCAGACCGGTCATTCCGGAGTGGGTAAAGGTGGAGTCGCCGATTACTGCGACTGCCGGGAATAATCCTGCATCGGCAGCGCCAACGGCCATTGTGACTGAGGCACCCATATCAACGCACGAGTTAACCATATTGTATGGAGGCAGTGCACCAAGTGTGTAACAGCCGATATCGGAAAATACCCGTCCCGGTCCTGCCTCAGCCATTACCTCGGACAGGGCAGAATAGAGATCTGCATGACCGCAACCCTTGCAGAAGGAAGGCGGACGCTGCCGAACAAGCGAGGGCACATCCTTGCCATAAGAGGCTTTCAGTCCCAGTGCCGCGGCTACGATGGCCGGGTTCAGCTCACCGTCCCGGGGTACCGTCCCGTCCATACGCCCAAGGACAGTGACATCCCTGTCGAGCAGACCCCTGAGATGCTCCTCTATCATCGGAAAACCCTCTTCGAGAACCAGCACCCTGTCACACCTGTCGACCAGGGCAGCCACCTTATCCCTGTTCAGGGGATATGCCCCGACTGAAAGTATATTATAATCACCGGCGTGATCACCTATGTTCTCCATTAGGTAGTTGAAAGCAATACCACATGCTATGATTCCGGTACCACTGCCCCTACCCTCAAGGAGCCTGTTGTAACCTTCCAGTACAGAATCATTGCGCAGTTTCTCATAGGTGCCGGTGAGAACCCTGTATTGCTTCCGTGCGATAGCCGGTAAAAGCACAAACTGACGTGGATTTGACGGAAGCGAAAGAGTGTTCTGCACGCTCTTCTCCCGCCTTGCCACCGCAGCCCTGGAGTGAGCCAGGCGCGTCGTGATCCTGAACAGGACCGGCAGCCTGTACTTCTCAGACAGAGTGAAGGCATCAAAGATCATGTCATACGCCTCCTGCTGGCTTCTGGGCTCCATGACCGGAACAAGTGCAAACTTGCCGTAAAAACGGGAATCCTGCTCATTCTGAGAGGAGTGCATCGAAGGATCATCGGCAGCAACTACAACCAGACCGCCGTTCACACCGGTCACAGCCGAGTTTATGAAGGCATCGGCAGCCACATTCAGCCCTACATGCTTCATTGCAACCATGGCCCGCTTGCCTGCATATGACATTCCCAGGGCAGCTTCCATGGCGGTCTTCTCATTTGATGACCACTCCCTGTGTATGCCATCTGATGACGCCTGCTGCGAGGCCTGGATATACTCCATTATTTCAGTTGACGGAGTACCCGGATAGGCATACATGCCACTCAGCCCGGCATCAAGTGCGGCTTGCGCAATAGCCTCATCTCCAAGCAATAAGAGTTTCTGCATATATATTTAGCTTTTAGTTGTTTTCATTACAGTGACAGTAAAGATCATTAAAGTTAAGTTAAAATCAAGAAGTAAATGTCATTATTGTTTACTTTAC
>CAZHAI010000080.1:0-8193 GCA_964530645.1 uncultured Rikenella sp.
GTGAGGGATATCGAGATGGCCAAAGGGCTTGACCGGGTCACCGGCGACTACAACGAGTTCTGGTACAAGCGTGACCTGATGAACTATATGAAGCCCTACAAGGCCGCCACGCTGATGGCACACGCATTCAACGACTGGAACGTTGTCCCCAGCCACAGCTATCGATTTATTAAAGAGTTAAAAGAGAAAGGTGTTCCGCTGCAGATCTACTACCATCAGGGCAGCCACGGCGGTGAGCCTCCCTTAAAAATGATGAACAGGTGGTTCACACGTTATCTTTTCGGTGTGGAAAACGGCGTGGAGAATGACCCGAAAGCTTATATTGTCCGCGAAACAGCTGACCGGCTCAGTCCCACTGCCTATGCTGACTATCCTAATCCCGATGCTGTACCGGTGACTTTCTTCCTGACACGCGGCGCACCGGGGGCCGGCTCCCTGGTTACGGAGAAGGTAGCAGCGCAGGGCAAGGAGACCCTGGTTGATAACGTCTCGTTCACCGGCTCGATGCTGGCACAGGCTGAGTACACCAACCACCGTCTGCTTTACCTGACACCTGTTCTGACGGAGCCTGTGCACATCTCAGGTGTGACTACCGTGAAGGTCAGGGCTGCCTCGGACAAGCCTGCAGTGAACCTGTCGGTATGGATGGTGGCACTGCCCTGGAGCGATGGGCGCACAGCGAAGATTACTGATAACATTATCACCCGCGGATGGGCCGACCTGCAGAATCACAAATCCCTGACAGAGAGCGCACCGCTGGTTCCGGGAAAGTTGTATGAGATGACATTCGAGCTTGAGCCGGATGATCAGATAATTCCTGCCGGGAAGCAGATAGGACTGATGATCTTCTCAAGCGATAAGGAATTCACGCTCCACCCGATGCCGGGGACAGAGCTGACAATTGACCTTGACGGAACGGAGCTGACAATCCCTGTCGTAGGAGGAAAGATCAGGTAGGTATCCCGAACACTCATAATCACATTCAGGTCTTTCACGGAAGGTGATTGACTGCCGGAACTGCATTCCATTTGCTCTTGCTATGTTTTTTTGTCGGATCTGTTGCAGCGTTCCGTCGACACAATTCGTATTAGGTATAAAACAACCTGAATTTCGTAGAACTACTATTTAAAATGATCTGTATGAAAAATCCCGTATTAATAATTCTGTGTATTCTGACTGGCGCCGGTTTGTCATCATGTTCAAAGGATCCCGGTCAGGAACCCGATCTCACCCCAAAGACCCTGGAACTGACAGCTAAAGGCGCCGAAGTTATTGCCAATGGTAATGAGTTCGGCATTGAACTCTTTACGAAGGTTGCAGGGGTTGAAGACAAAAACTTAATGCTCTCTCCCCTGAGCGCTAGTGCCGCCCTGACCATGCTGCTCAACGGTTGTGCTGAAGATACATATGATCAGCTGAAGGCTACACTGAAATATCCTGAACAGATGACAATCAGCGAAATAAACGAGGTCTATAAAAGCCTTGTTTCCCAGTTGCTTGTTGTTGATCCCAAGGTTAAACTGGCCCTCGCAAACGCTATTTTCTACAGGCAGGGATTCAGCGTCAAGAACCCGTTCCTCACCACGATGGACAATGATTTTAATGCGGAAATTGCCGGCCTTGATTTCTCTCTGCCGTCTGCACTGACAACCATTAACAAATGGGCCAGTGATAACACTAACGGTAAAATCCCGAAAGTACTTGACGAAATTTCACCTGATGCTGTGATGTTCCTGATGAATGCCCTTTACTTCAAGGGCGACTGGAGCTACCAGTTCGATAAGGATCTGACCTCGGAAAAACCATTCTACACAAACGGCTCAACCTCTGTTGATGTAAGTACAATGAAGGGAGAGGTTGGTTCAAGGGTGACAGGGGGAAGCAATTACAGTGCCATTGAACTTCCATACGGCTGTACCAATTTCACAATGGTAGTGATAGTCCCGGAGAGTACCCTCTCTGAGTTTATCGGAACATTTACTCCTGAGAAATGGGCCGCAATCACATCAGCTCTTGACGGTCAGCAAGAATTCGGTGAACTGACCGTGTCAATGCCAAAATATAAATTCTCGTACGAAAAATACCTGAATGACCAGTTGCAGAGCATGGGTATGATTGACGCATTCATTCCCGGCACGGCCAACCTCTCGGGAATTTCCGATGCTTCGATATTTGTAAGTTTCGTAAAGCAGAACACATTTGTGGAGGTTGACGAGAAAGGTACCGAAGCTGCTGCTGTCACAACAATCGGGGTTGAACTGACCAGCTTTCCGCCCCAGCCCCGGGAGTTTGTAATTGACAGGCCGTTTGTCTTCGCCATACGCGAACGAACCACCAATGCCCTCCTCTTTATCGGCCAGGTAGTCAATCCGATTGCTAAATGATCAAATCAATCCGCATAGAGACCCATTCACTGATTTCCAATCGTCAACTGAAAAACCTGATATGAAAAACCTGATCAAATCCGCAGCATTCCTGGTCGTTGTGATTGCTGTCATGACATCCTGCAACGACAGGACCGAAGAACTGATTACCTACGAGGCAAATGTGCCAGTGTACATGCCCTTTAATGAATTCAGGGCCAGCTTTGAAAAAAGTGCCCCTATCGAGATTTCCCATCCCGGGAAAATGTACTTCAAGGACAATTATCTTTTTATCAATGAATACGGTAAGGGTATTCATGTGGTTGACAACTCGGACCCCTCTAATCCTGAAAAAGTAGCCTTTTTCGAGATCCTGGGCAATGTTGATATGGCAATTAAGGGCAATGTCCTCTTCGCCGACAGCTATATTGACCTCCTTGCAATTGACATAACGGACATTGACAAGCCCGTGGTAATTGACCGCATCGAGAATGTTTTTCCGGAAATCGTTCCTGAGGGGGAGTTATGGTTCCCATATGCGATGGTAGATAAGTCGAAGGGAGTAATTGTTGACTGGGAGGTGAAGAAGATTACCGAGAAGATGGAAAATTATAACCAGGGCGGCTGGATATTCCGTGGCGAGATGGACTTTATGGTAAACACCACAACCGGAGCCAAGTGGACCGGGGGCAGCGGCACCGGCGGATCCATGGCCCGCTTCATGCTGAATGAAGACTATCTGTACGTTATAGCAGTACCCACAAGGTTAAAAACTGTTGACATTACAACGGCTGCAAATATGGCCGTTATCGACAGTGTTGACATCCCGAGGAACATGGAGACTCTTTTCCGTCTTGAGGACAACCTGTTCATCGGAACTACCACCGGGATGCTGATTTTCGACCTTGTCAATCCCAAAAAACCTTCCCAGGTTTCATCCTACGATCATATAAGGGCCTGTGACCCTGTTGTGGTTGACGGTGAGTATGCATACGTGACACTCCGGACAGGCAACATGTGCAACAACGGGCAGAACCTGCTAGAGGTCATCGATATATCATCATTAACGCACCCCTATCTCGTAAAATCATACCCGATGTTTAATCCGCACGGACTGGGGACCGACGGCGATCTGCTGTTTGTCTGTGACGGTACTGCCGGACTTAAGATTTATGACAAATCCGACCCGCTGACAATACTTACAAATAAGGTTGCTCACTACCCCGATTTTGATACCTATGACGTTATCCCGATGGATGGCATTCTGATGCTTGTTGGCGAGGATGGCATATATCAATATGACTACAGCGACCCTGAGAATATAATCCAGATAAGCCATATAGCCATAACTGATAAATAGACGGATGTTCAGATTAACTGCAATTGCGGTTTGTGTTTTACTTACACTCTCCGCAACAGGTCAGCATCGCAAATCTACTGTTGTGCTTTACGATGGTTCCCGGATCTCGGGAACCATCGTTGGCGATACAGCCGGTTACCTGGATATTAAAGTTTTAACACCCCAGGTCATCAGGATCGGCAAGTCACAGGTATCATCGGTTGAGGCCGTTAAGTATCCGGTAAAAAGGAACATGAAGACCTCCGGTTACTATGCCAGGTTTTCTGCCGGCTTCCTCTCCGGAAAAAACGAAAGCGGCAACCAGAGCAGCCTAAGCCTCCATCTTTCGAACGGTTACCAGTTTAAAAATGGCGTTGCAATTGGAATCGGCTCCGGAATGGAAGAGCTGGGGGTGGTTCTTGTGCCTCTTTATGCTGATCTGAGATACACACCACTGAACACAGGCCTGTCGCCCTATGTATGGCTTAAAACCGGTCACGGATTTGCACTTACTGACCAGCCTGGCAACTATGTGAATGACGCATCCTCAGGCAAATACCATGATGGAGGGTTCCTATTCAACACAGGTGTGGGTATCTCCATGTTTTCATGGAGGAGAACCGCAGTAAACGTCGGCATAGGATACAGGTACCAGAAGGTTACATTGAACGAGGATCTAAACTGGTGGGGAGCGGGCTCAGTAAGGCAGACTGTAACCCGGTATTACAGGCTGGAGTTTCATCTGGGTTTTGTCTTTATGTAGAAGAAGAAATATGAAATTGAGAACCAAAGTATCGATCGAATTGAGTTATTTCGGGAAAACTTGATTCCTGGCGGTATAATGGGCAAAGGTACCATAGATGGCAATGCATACTCTGATTCGGATCTTGTTAAAGGATGTGCCGGTGGCGACAAACGCTCACAGGAGATTCTTTACAAGCGCTATTTCTCGTTCGCAATGTCTATCTGCATCAGGTATACCCGTGATGAAAATGAGGCCATGGAAATAGTTAACGACAGTTACATGAAAGTTCTGGAGAGTCTCTCAGACTATGACTCTTCCCGGCCGTTCAAACCCTGGTTTGGGAAAGTGCTTGTAAATACTGCTATCGATAACTACAGGAAGAACCTGAAGCACAATGATAACCTGTCAATCAATGCGGTAACAGAAACAGGCGAGCAGGAGCCTGATATAGAGGCGGAGCTTTCCGTTAACGATATTCTTGAACTCTACAGGCACCTGCCCGAAAACTATAAGTTAACGTTTAACCTCTTCGAAATAGAAGGGTATTCACACGAGGAGATCGGTCGGATGATGGGAGTGACAGCTTCAACATCCAGGTCGAACCTTGCCAGGGCAAAAAAGATGCTGCGGGAGCTCTATATCAAGCATATTATTCCGGTTAAAAAGGGCCATGAAGCAGTTTGACGAAAAATTCAGCCGGAAGGCAAAGGAGGCCTTTGAAAACTATAATGCCGACCACCTCGCAGGTGATGGATGGAACTCGTATTTAAACAAGTACGGGCAGAATCGCCGCAGGGCAATTATTGTTCCGCTGTGGGCCAGAGTAGCATCCGTTGCTGCAGTACTGGCTATCGCAGTGCTTTTAACAAACCGGTTAAACCACAGGAAGGCCGATGAGCCAGGTAATCAGTTAGCGCAACAAAACCGGAACGAGTTTACAGAGTCAGCAATAAATAAGGAAGAAACAACTTCGGGAATCATTGAAATCACTGCAGCAAAGCCTGTTACACCTTCAGCAAGCACTGATGTCACGAGTCCAGGTCAGGCTTCTCAGGTGACAGTCGGAAAATCCGGGCCCGAACGGCAGGCAGGCATGGAGAAAAAAGGCTATGAGGTCAGTGCATCGACCGTACCGGTTTTAGCTGAAGCCGTGAAGTCTGACGGATTGATTTTTGCGGAAGCAAATAAAGCTGCCGGATCACTTTTAACCGAAACAGCCGCAATTGAAGGATCGCTTTTAGCCGAAAACCTGAGAGTTGCTGAGATGTCTCCTGAGATGAAGTTACCCGATAATCAAATAGAAATAAGGTTGACTGGTGATGACGATGCCGGACTGAAGCTGAATCCCAAAAAGACACTTCAGGTTTTAGATGAAATTCCAAGGGAAAGGATGACGACAACCATCATGGGCGGCTTATCGGGTATGATGGCCAGCATTGACAATGCGACATCAGCCTCACAGGGTGTCTCAATCGGCTTTTATGTAGAGCAGCAGCTTACACGAAGGATATCTGTTCGTCCCGGTCTGGCCATGGCTAAACATAATTATGCTATGGAAAGCATGTCAGGAGGAGACATTGCCATGGATTATGCTGCACCGGAACTGAATGGCCTGTCAGGTACAACCACCTCCTATGAGGCAGATATAGACGTGCTTTCGATGGAGGTGCCGGTTAACTTCGTATTCTCGTTAAGGAAGCGTGGCGGATCCAACCTGTTTGTCACAACCGGGGCATCGACTGTGTTTTACCTGAACCAGCGTCTGTCAGGTAATTTCAACAATACTTACACAAAAGCAATTGTTGATGCCAATGGTGGAATTTCTTATGAGTCAATGACCACCTCAGTAAAAGTTGAAAGTGAGCATGAGTTACTGAACCGTGTAGACTTGATGGGGCTTGCCAACTTCTCCGCCGGGTACTCAATGCCTTTTGGCAAGGTGACTCAAATCTCGTTTGAACCGTTTGTTCAGTTACCGATGAGGGATCTTACAAGCCTGAACCTGCGTATCAGGTATGGCGGGCTGTCAATGAAGATCCGGTTCTGAAAGGCAGGATATTAGTCATAACATTATTGATCATCAATATGATCTGATTTCCTTGAATGATGATTATTACTCCCTGTCCGTGTCTGTCGGGGGGCCTTCTCTTCCAATCAGGAAATAATAGACAGGTATTCCCAGCAGAATGAGAGAGAGACCTATTCCTGCCTCCCGGGGCCTTGTAATAATTGTATTAAAGAAGAGCCCCACGCAGAATAGCACAAAGAGAGCCGGAACCACAGGGTATCCCCAGGTTTTGTAAGGTCTGTGGGCATCAGGCATTCGGCGCCTGAGAATAAAGACACCGGTGGCAGTAGCCCCGTAGAATATGTAGACGGCAAAGATCAGCATGTCTGTCAGCTGGTCAAATGTCCCGGAGAGAACCAGGATCGATGCCCATATCCCCTGCCAGAGCAGTGACGCAGAGGGTACATTCCGGCTGTTCAGTCTGCCCGTTCCGCGGAAGAATAGCCCCTGCTGTGCCATTGCATAGTAAGGGCGGGCCCCGGTCAGTATGCTTGCATTGGTGCAGCCCAGAGTGGAGATGAGAATGAGAAGTGAAATGAACAGCACACCTCCGCTGCCCCATATGCCCCTGACAGCCTCAATGCCTGCTATCTGGTTGCCGGAATTGTTTATCTGCTCAAGCTGAGGTATTGAGAGCAGGTTAAGAAAGGTATAGTTTACCAACAGGTAGACGATAATTACTATACCCACCCCGGCTATGATTCCTCGCGGTATGTTTCTGTGCGGGTTTTTTACCTCGCCACCTATGAAGCCAACCGACACCCATCCCTGGTAGGCCCAGAAGGCGGCAAGCATGGCTGTGTAAAAAGAAGAGAGTGTAACGGTATTGCCGGCGGCCGTCAAACTGGTTGCCGTTGCTGCGGCAGAAGAATCCTGGCCACTGGTCAGTCCTGCGATGACAATCACAAGAAGACCTGCCCCCACGATGAGCAGAACAGCCTTGTTGACCCAGGCCCCGCTTTTGAGTCCTGACATATTGAGGAAGGTAAGGAACAGGATAAGCAGGATGGTTGTAAGCTTTATCCCGAAATCCCGGAAAGGGAAAAATATTCCGCCAATTGTAAATTCCTGCAATGACGGAAGAATATCAGGGATGGGTATGATACTGTGGAGCGACTGTGTAAAGACATATGCCACACCAGATATTGCCGCTGTCTGGATAACTGTAAAAAGAGACCACCCGTAGAGAAAAGAGAAGAAGCGTCCGTAAATGTTTCGCAGATAGACGAACTCGCCTCCTGTGCCTGCAAGCATGCCGGCTACCTCAGCATTGCTCAGCGCCCCGAAAAGGGTGATAATACCTGCTGCCAGCCACACCAGCAGAATCCATTGTGACGAATGCAGATCGGCAGCCATGGGAGCGATCTTCTTGAAGACACCCGACCCTAGCATATTTGAGATAACTATGATAATGACATATCCCAGTCCCAGTGCTCTTGTCAGATCTCGTTTCTCCACCGCAGTATAATCAAAGGCATGTTATGCGCAGAAGACAAAAATAGGATTTTAGCGGATTATTTCATGATCCGCAATTGGGGGGACCTTAGCAACAAAATCCCAGAGCGCCTTCAGCGCTCCTTGGTCTTTTTTGCTTTATTCCCTCAGCATTGCAAGCATGTTACGGCGGATTATTTCATGATCCGCAATTGGGGGGACCTTAGCAACAAAATCCCAGAGC
>CAZHAI010000080.1:8293-8524 GCA_964530645.1 uncultured Rikenella sp.
GCCTTCAACGCTCCTTGGTCTTTTTTGCTTTCATCCCTCCGCTTCGCAAGCGAGCGTCGGTCTGAAAGCAAAAAATCCCCTTCCTTCGCTACGCTCAGGAAGAGGATTTTGTTGAGGTCGGTGGCGGATTCGAACCGCCGTACCCGGTTTTGCAGACCGATGCCTAGCCACTCGGCCAACCGACCAAATTCGGGTGCAAAAATAATAAATTTTTACTAATTACTACTTCTT
>CAZHAI010000081.1:0-8490 GCA_964530645.1 uncultured Rikenella sp.
AGGGATGACCTGGAACTTGAGCTGATCGAGGCAGGACTGGAATCACTTGAGGAGTATGATGACACATGGTATGTTTATGGCGACTATGCCAATTTTGGCACTCTGTCAAAGGCATTGGAAGATAAGGATATAGAGGTTAAAAAGGGCTCGCTTGAGCGTGTGGCTCTCAATCCCGTCACCCTCACCGAGGAGCAGATGGCCGATGTTGAGAAGCTCATTGATCGAATCGAGGACGACGAAGACGTCCAGGCGGTTTATACCAACATAGCATAGGAATTTCGATTTGCGATTTGCGATTTGCGATTTGGGTCCCGATCTGCCGGCGTTCGGCTACGGGATTGAGCCTGCTCCCCGACGCTCCGCGTACGGGACTCCTCCTTCGTCACAGCCTCAAATTCGCGAATAGGCCCTGAGGGCAATCATTTTCAAACTGCTGACTGGTACTGCCTGCTGGCTCACTGCTGCAGCCTCTTTCTCAGCTCCCGGAAACCAGGCAGGATCCGGCCCAGTAATTCATAATATTCCCTTCCGTGGTTGTGGTGAACCAGGTGGCAGAGCTCATGAATAATGACATAGTCAATCAGATCGGGTGATTTTTTCATCAGCTCCCTGTTCAGCCAGATTGCCCCGCCGGTGTGGCAGGTCCCCCAGCGGCGTTTCATCTTCCGTACGCTGACAGCCCCTGGCGCTGGCAGCAGATGGGAGTATTTCCCTGCAAGCATCCTCGTCCGATCCGGCAGGTATGCCTTCGCCTCACGAAGGTACCATGACTCTGTCAGCTGTGTCAGCTCCTCCGGTACCGGATCACCGGTCACCGTCAGCATAAGCATCTCTTCATGACGGGAAGCCCTCCGGGCTGATCCGTGCCTGACAGTCACTGTCAGTTCACGCCCCAAAAATGGCACGGTACCTCCGTCACAGATGGTGACAGGTGTCCCGGGAGGCGTTACATGCTTCAGCCTGTTTACCTGGCGCTCAATCCATGACGATTTATGATCAGCAAACTGCATCAGCAGCCGGAGCGGCACATACCACGGAGCCCTGATGAGCAGGGTGCCTCCCGGCTGCACATAAAGCGCCACCGTCCGCCTGGATGACCTTACTATGCTGACTTCTACCTCCCCTGATGCCAGGGAGAGCGTCCTTTTGCGCATGCTGCGGATTCAGTAACCCTTCCGGATTATCTATTTAACGTTGAAGTCAGGTTGCATCGCTACCCTGTAACCGGTAACGAACCCCGCCTTTGACACACTGACGAGCTTGTCAAAATCAATGAACTCATAGTCATCAGTCTGCTTGTGGTAATCCTTGTGAAGGCCGGTGAAGAAGAAAAGCACCGGAATCTTCTTGCGGTAGAAGGGATAATGATCTGATCCCGAAAAGTGCGTTCCCTTTCCCTCATCAATCGGGAATATTCCCGATTCTTCACATGCGCGGGTGGCAATGCTGACCAGCTCCGGACTCTCGGTGCCGTGAATAACCTTTATGGTGTCAGGTCCGGTGATGTCTATCTCGCCGGTAAGTGATGCCCCGACATCAGTGTCCCGCCTCGACCGTGCTATCATGTCAAAATTGATGGCTGCAACAGTTTTTTCGAGAGGGTAAGGAGGATTCTCGGTATAATACGTCGAACCATGGAGCCCCTCTTCCTCGCCTGTGGTCCACAGGAAGATTGCACTCCTCGCCGGTTTCCTCCTGAGGGAAGAGAATGCGGAAGCAATGTTCAGCAGTCCGACACTTCCTGAAGCGTTGTCATTTGCACCGTTATAGATATTGCCGGAAGCATCCTTGCCTACATGGTCATAATGGGCGGTGAAGATCACAGCCTCCTTCTTCAGGATCGGGTCAGATCCCTCTATATATCCGATAATGTTGTTGCTTGTAACTGTATCCTTGACCACATTGACACTGATATGTGTCCTGAGGTTCGGGATGATAAATGAAGCCGGTTTGCGTGATGATGCTATGCTGTCCTGCAGCTTCTTAAGGGTAAGCCCTGATCCGCTCAGCATCTGGTTAGCCGTCTCGGTGGTGATGGCGTAGGCGTTTAATGAATAACTGAATATCTGTTTCCTGAACAGCGGCGTCAGCTGGTAGGATGAGCCCATCGAGAGAAGGTCGGAGGAAATATCGTTTCCGAGTGCCGGATCAGCCACGAAGAGGATCGCCCTGGCCTGCTGCAGCATAATCAAGGGAAGCTTCCTGACCTCGGTCATCTCGCTGATGCCAGTGCCCGGTGCCGGCATTCCGTTCCCCTTGATCTCCGGCATCCTTGTCATAATTATGACAATCTTGTCCTTGAGGCTGATCCCCGCCAGGTCATTGTACTTTTCCTCACTGTTCATGTATCCGTAACCTCCAAAAACCACTTCGCCGTCAAGGCTAACAGTGTCAGAAGGGGGCATCAGGGGCATGATACCGGCGGAGAGAATATGACCCGAACAGCTGTCACTGAGTGTTATGCGTGATTCGCCAGGGACTATGTCGATCTTTAAGTACCTGAGTTGCTGAAACAGATCATCCTGGCCGGGAAGCGGGCGCAAACCCAGCTTCAGGGCTTCAGCCTTAATGAACTCTGCAGCTGCGTTGTTCCCTTCGCTCCCTGTCCTTCTCCCCTCAAGGTTGTCAGAAGAGAGGAACTTCATGTATGCTTCCGAGTTTTCAAGGGTGATAGCTTTCAGAGCTTCCTTCTGCGGGTAAGATGGCAGGGCTGCCAACAGGGCGGCAGCTACGATCAGAGGGTTAAGTCTCATGCTGTAAACAGTTTATAAATAAACTGCAAAGTTACATAAATGAGAGATCGGTTGTTATTTATACCCTGATAAATTAATGACCGGATTTCACGGTAAGAATAACGATCTCAGGGGGCATGAAAAACCTTGCTGCCATTCCCATTGTGCCAAGGCCGGAGGTGACATAAAGATGACTGCCCCTGAATTCATACAGCCCTTTCCACCTCTCATGGACCAGCGATGCCGGCGACCAGATGCCAAGGGGAAGGGCCGCCTGAAACCCGTGAGTGTGCCCTGCAACAGTGAGCTGCGGAATTTTTCCTGAAACCGCCGACAGAAGCCATGATTCCGGATCGTGCAGCAGCAATATAGTGAACAGAGAATCAGGCAACGGGCTCAGTACCTTCTCAAAATTACCGTATCTCATATCAAGATGGTGACCATGAGTCTCTACTCCGGCAACTGCCATTCTCACTCCCCTGTGGCTGATGATGACTGCAGTATCTCTCAGAAGGGTGTAGCCCGACTTTTCAATGCTCCTCTTAACCATCTCACGGCACAGCTCTCCGTACCTGCTGTTGTAGCCGGGATAATATGTTCCGTCGTCATGGTTTCCTTCAACGGCGAATGCTCCTGCCAGGCCTCCTGCCTTACGGAGTATCGTGTCAGACATGCCGAACTCCTGCCAGCCGTAAGTAATGAAATCGCCTGTGTTGAGCACGAGATCCGGTTTCTCCCTGCCGGCCTGCTTCATGGCCGCTTCAAGCCGGTCGTAGTTTCCTTCCCATGAGGAGAGATGTATATCGCCTATGAGAGCTATCTTGAGTCCGTCAAGAGCCTGATCAAGTCCCGGGACTGTGACATCCTGCCTCACAATCCGGACATCAAGCCTCTGGCGGAAGTAACCGTCAGCAACAAAAAACGTTACAAGGAGGAATAGGACAATATTGGTCATCGCAGTCCATTTCATCTCCCGCTTCAGGAGAGACTCAGCTATACGTCCTGTTATTGACACTGCCAGGCATGATCCGGCTGCCGATATCAGCAGCAGGGCCACAACCCCCATCTGAATCTGCCTGAAGGCATTTGCCGGTTCGGCAAACTCACCCCGGTACAGTACTATCCTGAAGAAGAGAGTCACAAAGGCGGCTGTCACTGCTGTCTTGAGCAACAAAACAGCAATACGGAGCACCCAGTTTCTTCCCTTCAGTGCCCTGACCAGGATATACCAGAGAATCAGGTCGGCAACCAGTAGAACCAGGTAGAACAACATCTGCTAAGTTTTGGACAAAAGTAATATTTAAGGGATAATCCGGTACATAATTCTCTTTTTGATTTAATTTTACCGTATGGTGACCGTGGAACGAATAGCGGAAGGCAGCACGCCGCTGAAAGTATCATACGTTGTAATTGCTGCCCGTCATAATGGCGGATGGCTGTTTGTGAAGCACCGGAGGAGGGGAGGCTGGGAGATGCCTGCCGGTCATCCGGGGCCGGGAGAGGATACGGTTGAGGCGGCAGTGCGTGAGCTGACGGAGGAAACGGGAGCGGTCAGCTTCACCATGGAGCCGGTAACATATTATTCGGTTGACGCAGGGACCGGAAAACAATACGGCAGGCTCTTTTGCGCTGAAGTTGAGCTGATTGGCGCACACACTGACACTGACGAGATAGAGGAGGTACGGATCTTCAGGCGCCTGCCGCGAAACCTCTCCCTTCACGAAGTGATGTCATTCCTGTACAGGGTAGCGAGACAACATGGCGAAGGTCTGAAGGTCCCGACACCCTTCGGGCATCGGGATTTCGGATCCGCCGGCGGCGGTTCCTCAATCTGAGGGTCAGATATTACATTGATTTACAATTCATTAATACATTGTCAACACAACTGTCTATTGCCCAATTCGCAAATTTGAGGCTGTGACAAAGGAGGAGTCCCGTACGCGGAGCGTCGGGGAGCAGGCTCAATCCCGTATCCGCCAGCCGGCGGATCGGGATGCAAATCGCAAATCCCTCAGATATAGTCAACACTGACCTGCTTCAGCCATTTGTCCTCCAGGATACGGGCTATGCGCCTGACAACCGTACGACGTATCTCAAGGTCAACAGGAAGCGTGGGATCCTGATGAGCCACATTTATGCGTGTGCCGACTATGAAGTTGATCTCGTCGCTCTCCATAATCATTTTTACGATCTTGTCAGCCGGTCCTTTTCCCAGCTTCACACTGTTTTTGTAACCCTTGACCAGCTCTGTCACCTTTTGCAGGGTGAGTATCCCCTCGGTAACAAGGTCGATACCCTCCATGAAGCTCTCCGGCGGCAGGTCGGGGTCTTCGAAGATCAGCTCATCGACGATCTTACGGTTCAGTTCCCGTGCAACTATATCGGCGGTGGTGCCACCGCATAATATCACCTTGCCCTTGTATCCAGATACCCTGTCAGCCAGTTCCTTATCCTTCTCCTCATCGTAGGGAGGCCCGGTACATATCAGCAGCTTTCGAGGTTCCCTGAAGTAAAGTATTGCACATGAGATGTCATCCTTTGCTTCGTAATTGTCATGCTTGTAGGCCATGTTGACAATCTTGGCCGCCAGCGTGGATGCCGATATGGAGGATTCACTGGCAACAAGGGAGGAGGCATATTGCTGTACATTGTCGCGCTCCCATCCCAACGGCCAGGCCGCTGATCCCATACCGCTCTGCGCAACGCCATCGGAGAGCAGTATTATCCGGTCCTCCTTGGCCGGATAAAAGGTGCATTTGTGCAGGACCTTACCGGCATTTCTCCCTTTGTCAAGTACCACATCCTTCCAGTCGGGCTCAAAGGGCTGGCTGCCCCTGAGGACTATGCACTTCGGGTTGTCATACTCAAGTATGTTGGCCCTTCCGTCACTCTCAACGTCAACAATTGAAAACGTTGCATAGCTGATCTTCCTCTCGGAACATACCGGGAGGGTATTCATGATAATCTCTGCAATACGGTCGGGCTCCTTGTGCTCGCGGGTGAAGTTGAGTGCCATGGTAGAGGTCAGGGTGGCCAGGATGTTGGCCTTTACCCCATGCCCCATGCCGTCAGAGAGAACCGTTATAATGCGGTTCTCCTCACGCACGTTTACTGACAGGAAAACATCACCGCAGATACGCTCATCATGATGATTGCGCTGCTGGCTGTTGACTTCGATGAAGAACTGCCTCTCCATTGCTGCCGTGGCATTACTTTCCGGTTGCATTCTTCTTCTGGCGGAACGATTCGACAATGGAGTTGAGCATCTTTTCAGTATCTGAGGCTCCTTCACCCAGGAGGAACCCTATCTTCTGAACCATTTCCAGGTTCTTGTCAATGACATCGGAAACCCTGTTGATCACCTCCTCCCGCTGTACCTCGGGAGAGAAGAGGTCGCGGATGACCGCCCCGGCAATCCTGTTCTGCCTGATGGGGAAGATGGAGATGTTGAACATCCGGTCCTCAAGCTGCACGTCACGGCTTATCACCGATTCATTCTCACGGAGCACAAAGGAAAAGATATTGTATACATTAAATGGCAGCAGTGTCTTCAGGTCGGCTCCGCGAAGGCCAGGGATGATCTCTGCAATAGCCTTTGCATCCTCACCTATGATCTCCAGGAAACGTTCGTTCGACTGGAGGATCTTCAGCTCATTGTCTACAATCACAACTCCGTTTGGCAGCTTGTTGAGCATGCTGTTCATGGTATCAGAGGCATCCTGTGCGGCATCCTTTTCGCGCATTGCTTGTTCCTCCGAATCTTTCAGGGCTTTTTTAGTCTCCGAGAGTTTCTTGTTGGTCTGCCTCAGTGTTTCAATATATTCCTGCTTATTGCGCAGGTTGTAGGTGTGGCACATCTCCGGTACTGCAAGTCCCTTTGCAACAGTGGCTGCAAACTCCCTGCATGAGCCGTAACCGCAAGCGTTGCAGTTGAGCTCTTCGGAACGGTTGTCCTTGCCGATGATCTTCATCACCTCGATGATGGCTTCAGGGGACGGATCCGGAATCCGCTGGTCATTGACACTGAACTGGTGCGAGAGGTCGAGCTCTGACCACCGCTCCATATCCTTTTCCCATTGCTTTTTATCAAGGGCCTCAACCCGCTTCTCGGCATACTGTTTCACAAGCGAGCGGCGCCTGAACCGTTCGTCATGCCTGATCATGCCCGGACCGAGCATGCAACCCTGGCAGAAGAAGAGATTGAAGTGGTGCCTGATGGTGTCAATATGATGGTCGAAGTCGTTGATCGCCTCCTTCACGTCTTCCGCCCCTGAAGCGGTGATCACCTGGCTCGATACCAGGTCACGCTTGATGCCTGCAGCCTGAAGGATGCCGGCAGGGTAGGGGTAGAGTGCACCCCAGTTGCCAAAGGGAGGATCAAACTCAGACATCTTGACGGTCTTTTCCTGTATCTCATACTCCTCAAAGAGCTGACGTATCTCGATGAATGTCAGGACGGCTTCCACGAGGCTCCTGTCACCGTAACGCTCAGCTTCGGCCTTGATGTCAATGCAGGGTCCGATGAAAACGTTGACAACCTCGTCACCATAAAGGCCGCGGGTAACCAGCGCCGTGGCAACCATGGGCGAGACCAGCGGTGCAAGGTTGGGAACCAGGTTCGGATGATACTTCTCTATCATCTCCACAATGGAAGGACAGTTTGAAGTGATATAATACTTGCCGCTTGACTCCTCGAAAAGCTTCCTGTAAGCATATGCCACCAGGTCAACGCCAAAGGATACCTCATGAACATAGGTGAATCCAAGGCTCCGTATCATCCCTACAAACTTGCGGTAGTCCGTTATGTCATCAAACTCCGATGCGATGCTGGGAGCTATCAGGGCTGCTGTAGGGCGGCCCGACTGCAATATCTGTTTTACCTGGGTCCGCGAATCCCTGAACTCAATTGCCCTGGGAGAACATGCCAGGAAACAAAGTCCGCACCCTATGCACCTGTCAGCAATTATCACCGGATGCGCCCTCTCGGGCTTTACCTCGATTGCATTCACCGGACATACCCTTACACATGAATAAGAGTTACGGCACTTATCCTCGTTTATATATATTACCTGATCCGGAATCTTCATAATCAGTTAATTTGTTATTAAGCACAGACTAAACAAGCTCATTTTCCAGTATCTTTTCTATATCCTGGACTCCAATGCTGGTAAAGGTCTTCCCGTTGATGATTATAAACGGACCCTCACTGCATCGGTTCATGCAGCGCGCACCCTTAAGCACCACCTTGTCTGTAAGGTGATTCTTCCTCAGAAAATCCCTGATGATCTGAACAGTCTCCCTGTTACCTCTTGAAAAACAAGAACTTCCAAGGCAGATTTCAATGTTGTAAGATTGTCCCAACACCCTTTTCTTTAGTTCATACTCACTCAAAAGTACAATATTTTACGACGCTTCCACTATGCAGTAGTTCTTTTCAACCAGTATTTGTTAATAAAATAACAATGTTTTTGAAATAACAATAAAAATAAATAGCTTTGTATTTGTCTGAATAGTCAGATCGTTTTTAAAATGAGCAAGATAGATGATATTCTGAGCCGTTACAGGGAGGGGAGTCATGAGAGCCTGATACCCATCCTTCAGGACGTCCAGGAGGAAGAGGGTTACCTCACCGAGAGCGCTATTGTGCGCATCGGCAGTTTCCTCCGGATGTCCACAACCAAGATATACGGCCTGGCCACCTTCTATGACCGTTTCAGGTTCATCCCGGCTGGCAGGGTACACATGCGCATCTGTAACG
>CAZHAI010000082.1:0-8480 GCA_964530645.1 uncultured Rikenella sp.
GGGACCTGCGATGTATCTCCTGTTCAATCTATTTCTTTTCTTCAGGCTTATCTTCCGACGGTTCGATATCTGCGTGGCATCTGATCTGGATACGCTTGTGCCCTGTTATTTTGTCTCCGGATTATTCAGGAAAACCCTTATTTACGACTCCCACGAATACTTCACCGGGCAGTACGGTCTTGAAGAGAGGCAATTCAAATATTTTCTCTGGAAGAGCACGGAGCGCATGATAGTGCCCCGGATAAAGCACATGATAACAGTAAGCGACTCCATTGCGGCGCTTTACAGAACCGAATACGGTGTGGATCCGGTTGTCGTCAGGAATGTATCACCTGCCATGAGTAACCTGTTGCCGCATGACAGGAGTGAGCTGGGTGTTGCCGGGCAAGAGCTGCTTGTCGTTTTCCAGGGCTCCGGAATAAATCCGGGCAGAGGAGCGGAGGAGCTTCTGGCAGCAATCCCCATGACTGAAAGGGTCCGGTTACTTGTAATAGGGTCCGGTGATATCATCGGGAACCTTCACCGGGAGGCCTTGGAGAATAAGGCTTCAGACAGGATCATTTTCCTGCCGAGGATGCCATGGGAGGAGATGATGCGGTATACAATGAGTTGTGATGCAGGACTGTCGCTTGACACTGATACGTGCATCAATCAGCGCTACAGTCTTCCGAATAAAATCTTTGACTACATTGCAGCCGGCATTCCGGCGATCGTATCACCACTTCCGGAAGTGTCGTCGCTCATTGAGAAATACGGCTGCGGTATTGTGCTTGAAGAAGTTTCGCCGGAGTCTGTGGCAGGGCAGCTCCGGAGACTGGCCGATGACCGCCCACTGCTGCTGTCGATGAAGCGGAGAGCTGTCGAAGCCCGGAGAGAACTGACCTGGGAAATTGAGAAGTTGAGGGAACAAGAGCTTATCAGAGGTGTTATTAAGTCAAATCGAAATAAATGAACAGAGCTTTTTTCAAAAAATATTTGCCCGAAATCATCGGGACACTGCTTGGGGCACTTGGAGGTTTAATATACTGGAAATATGTGGGTTGTGTCTCAGGGACATGCACGATAAAGTCTAACTGGTACCTGATGGTGCCATGGGCGGCAGTTCTGGGTTACCTGGCAGGTTCTGTGGCCGGGGACATTATCAGGAAGAGAAAAAAGCCTGAAGAGACCGGAGATAATTGAATCTCGGCTTGCAGGAGCAGAGGCTCTTGCCTGCAGAACACAACAAGTGCAGGCGGCTTATGGTATTTACGAATTGGGGAAGTTTGTATATTGCAAGCAAAATACCGAAACCAACCCGCACTCATGAAAACCAACCGCAGGAATTTTCTCCGCACTGCAGCTGTAGCCGGAGCCGGCACCATTACAGCAGCCTCTGTGGCCTCATGCTCACGCCGTGAGAAATCAACTGAAGCCATGGCCGCCGTCAGGGAGGCTGTAATGGCCGTCCACAATCAGACCTTCAACATGTCAGGTTACGCCGCTCCGCCTCTCGAGAAGGTGCGCACTGCCTTTATCGGCCTCGGTATGCGGGGCCCCGGTGCTGTGGAGCGTATGGCCCACATCGAGGGTGTTGAGATAGC
Organism: uncultured Rikenella sp.; assembly: GCA_964530645.1. Classification (GTDB taxonomy): domain Bacteria; phylum Bacteroidota; class Bacteroidia; order Bacteroidales; family VadinHA17; genus SR-FBR-E99. The sequence goes on from CAZHAI010000082.1 coordinate 1,584, forward strand.
TTCGCTCTGCGACAAGTATCCCGACAGGGTTGAAAAAGTGCAGGCGATTCTTACGAAGTTCGCCCTCCCGCAGGCAAAGAGCTTCAGCGGGAGCGAGGAAGCATGGAAGGGAGTCTGTGATGACCCTGACATTGACCTGGTGTACATTTGTACACCGTGGGAGTGGCACACACCAATGGCTGTATATGCCATGGAGGCCGGAAAGCACGTGGCGGTGGAGGTGCCGGCAGCGAAGACAGTGGAAGAATGCTGGCAGCTGGTGGAGGTCTCCGAACGAACGAAGAGGCACTGCATGCAGCTTGAAAACTGCTGTTATGACTTCTTTGAACTGCTGACCCTGAATATGGCCCGGCAGGGACTCTTCGGCGATATCGTCCACGGGGAAGGAGCATATATTCATGACCTGCGCTGGGACTTCACGTATGACAAAAACGGCTACGCTGACATGTGGAGGCTGAAGGAGAATGTCCGCAACGGTAATCTCTACCCGACGCACGGACTGGGTCCTGTGTGCCAGATTATGAATATCAACAGGGGAGACAGGATGGACTATCTGACCTCCCTGTCAACGAACGACTTCGCAATGGGTAAGGATCTGGAGCAGTTGGCCAGGGAGGATCCGTTCTACGCTCCGTTCACAGGAAAAACCTACCGTGGCAACATGAACACCACGCTCATTAAGACAACTCTCGGAAGGAGCATAATGATACAGCATGACGTTTCAAGCCCCAGACCCTACTCGAGGATTCATCTGATCAGCGGTACGAAAGGCTGCGCCAGCAAATGGCCTTCACCGGCAAGAATAGCCCTCGGCCATTCATGGCTGCCGGCTGAGAAAATGGCTGAGATGGAGGCATTGCACACACCGGAGATTGTCAAGAGGGTGGGAGAGATGGCAAAAGCCATTGGCGGTCATGGCGGGATGGATTTCATTATGGACTGGAGGCTGACCGATTGCCTTCGGAACGGCCTGCCGTTGGATCAGGATGTTTATGACGCAGCTCTCTGGAGCGTAATTACTCCGTTGAGCGAATGGTCTGTTGCAAACAGGTCAGGCTCGATCAATGTGCCTGACTTTACCTGCGGATCCTGGAAGATCAACGCCCCATTCGATCCAAATCTCCCGGCAGGAGGAAACACAAAGGTGCTTAAGCCGCAGGGAAGCGAGGCCCAGCTTGAGGTGTAAGTCAGCCCTTATGGCAGATAAACTGATTTAAAGAATAATCAGGTAATATATTTTTTACATTTGCGGGCAAATTCCCGTTTCAGATGTTCAGCACGATTGCCTTTCTGATCATTTCTTTTGTCACATTGCTGATCTTCGCGGTTCCTAAACCTCTGAAGTATTACTTCACGCTGGGGTTGCTGGTTGCAGGAATTGCACTGACATCAGTATGGAGCATCAGTGTGCTGACAGGATTGGAACAATTGAGAGAGATCCCGTTGTTCCTGCCCTCTGCCGGTACAGGTTTTGTGCTCGTAATCGATGCCCTGTCCGCCTTTTTCATTCTTGTGATCAACATCACCGTTCTGATCGGGTTCCTGTACGCCAGGGGCTATCTGGCACCATACGGGCAGAGGATGAATGCACTGCGATTTTCGATACATTACTTTTCGTACCTCTGGCTCTGGCTGTCGATGCTGATGGTGGTTATGATCCGCGACGGCCTCTCCTTCCTGATTGTGTGGGAGATAATGGCCCTCTCATCTTTTTTCCTGGTGATATTCGATGCGGAAGAAAGAAGTATAATGAAAACAGGTATAAACTACCTGATCCAGATGCACATCGGGATGTTCTTCATCCTGGTGGCTTTCCTGCTGGTTCAGGATGCTACCGGAAGAATGAGCTTCGACGCACTTGGTGAGTACTTTGCCGGGCACAGAAACCTGCCGCTTTTCCTGCTCTTTTTTACAGGCTTCGCTATCAAGGCCGGATTCATTCCCCTGCACACCTGGCTGCCGGAGGCGCACCCTGCTGCCCCATCCCATGTCTCAGGGGTCATGTCGGGAGTGATGATCAAGATGGGAATATATGGAATCGTGAGGGTGGTGGTCCCGATGCAGTCCGACCTGCTGGTTACCGGTATCTTGATCGTGGTTATTTCGCTCATTACAGGTGTGATGGGCGTGATGATGGCCATAGTTCAGAACGACCTGAAGAAGCTTCTTGCCTACAGCAGTATTGAAAACATAGGCATCATAGGGCTTGGCATAGGAATGGGAGTAATCGGGCAGGCGCTTGATAATCCTTCCCTTACCCTGCTTGGATTCTCCGGGGCTGTTCTTCACATATTGAACCACTCTCTGTTCAAATCGCTTCTTTTCTTCAATGCGGGATCAGTATACCACGCCACACACACCCGCAACATGGAGCAGCTCGGAGGTTTGATGAGGAGGATGCCATGGACTGCCATGCTGTTCCTTACCGGGTCGCTGGCCATCTGCGGTCTGCCACCGTTCAACGGGTTTATTTCGGAATACCTTATATACATGGGGATGTTCAACAGCCTGTCAGGGTCAGCTCTCTATCCTTCCATCCTGATAGTTGGATCGGTGGCGGCGTTATCCCTGATAGGGGGGATGGCAGTCTTCTGCTTCACAAGGGCATTCGGAATTACATTTCTGGGTGAACCAAGATCAGAGGAGGCCCGCCATGCCCGCGAAGCAGGACGATCAATGATAATTCCGCAGATTGGAACAGTGGCATTGATACTGCTCATCGGGCTTGGTTCTCCGTTAGTGGTGCAACCGGTATTTGAAATTGTGAACCGGACATGGAGTCTCGCAAGCCAGCCGATGATCACAGGGGCCTTTGCCTCGAACCTGTCACAGATCAGCATCGCCGGAGGCGTTTTTGTTGTCACCCTGGCAGCGTTGCTCCTGTACCGCAGGTACCACCTTGGCCGCAGGAGTGTAACGACGGGTCCCACCTGGGGATGCGGCTACACTGCCGTGACTCCCAAACAGCAATATACAGCCACATCGTTCGCTTATAACTACAACCACCTGGCGAAGCCGGTGCTGCAGACCCGCAAGGAGATTGACGAGATAGGGGAGAACGAGATATTTCCCGGGAAAAAAAGATTTGCATCTCACAGCGATGACCTTTTTAAGAGAAACCTGATTGACAGGCCGGTGGATTGCGTTGCCGGGTTGCTTAAGAAGATTGCCGTGATGCAGACGGGGCAGATAAGGCATTATATTCTTTACGCATTTGTATTCATGCTGCTGGTGCTGCTGCTGGCGATGCTAAATATCCTATGACGATGGCAGGATTTATACTTATAGCGGTTGCAGCTTTTTTCTTCCCGGGAATCATTCTCAGGACGAAGAGCCTCGCTTCGGGACGGAAGGGACCGGGGTTGTTCCAGCCTCTGAAGGATATAGCTGTGCTCTTAAGGAAGGGAAGTGTCTTCAGTGGTACGACAGGTCTTATTTTCCGCATTGCGCCTTCTGTCACCCTGGCATCACTGACAGGCGCCATGCTGCTTCTTCCCTTCGCTGAACAGAAGGCAGTGCTCTCCTTCGAGGGCGACTTTATACTGTTCGCCTATCTTCTGGCCCTTGGAAAGTTCTTTACTATCATCGCCGCGTTGGATACAGGCAGCAGTTTTGAAGGGATGGGCGCAAGCCGGGAGGCTCTGTTCTCAATGTTGGTTGAACCCGCTTTCTTTGTTCTGCTGGCTACATTTGCCATGTTCACGGGGTATACATCTTTTTCAGTTATTTTCAACCATTTTTTCATAACAGGGAATGATTATGTGTTGATATATAGCATAATAGGAGCTTATCTCTTTGTGCAGATCGCCATGGTGGAGAATAGCCGGCTCCCGGTTGATGATCCCAAGACACACCTGGAACTGACGATGATCCATGAGGTGATGATTCTTGACTACAGCGGTTTCGACAAGGCTCTCATTCACATCGGCACTTACCTGAAATTTTCAGTTTACGGGTCTCTGATCTATAACCTGGTTGTACCGGCAGGGTGGAATATAATTCTGCAGACCGGACTGTTTCTTGCCGTTCAGGGATTATTTGCCGTGGTTATTGGTTTTACTGAATCGTTCAGGGCGAGGAACAAGATGAACAAGAACCCGAAGTTCATCCTTACCCTATCGGCGATTGCGCTCATAGCGTTCATTGTAATTCTTATTCTGACTGAAAAACTGGCCTGAAAGGAAATGGTAAACTACCTGATAGTACTGTTTGCAATAACACTGATGTATTTTGCCTCGGCCGAGCGGCTTTCCACATATATAAGGCTGGTGGCTCTGCAGGGGCTGCTGCTCTGTGGCATTGCCGTGTTTGAGCTGAAGGAGGTAAATCTGGCGAATCTGCTCTTTATCGTGGCAGAGACACTGCTCTTCAAAGCTGTTGTGCTGCCATACCTGCTCAGCCGGATAATCAGAAGGTCGGGAGTGACGAAGGTGCACCGCCAGGCTGTTCCCGGCTTCTACCTTCTTCTGTTTTCAATTGCGGGGTTGCTTGTAAGCGTAATACTTGCAACAATCCTTCTAAATCCTTTCATCAACCCGATTTATCTGGCGATTGCTCTTTTCACACTTTTCACCGGACTCCTGCTGATTGTAACGCACAAGCTGATAATATCCCACCTGATCGGTTTCCTGGTGGTTGAAAACGCTGTATTTCTGTTTTCGCTGGCGATAGGGAATGAGATGCCGATGCTCATCAACGTCGGGATACTTCTCGACATCTTCGTGGGTGTTCTTATACTCGGTTTTTTTGGATTAAGGCTAAAAGCTCACACGAATGAGCTTACTATGTTAAAAGATTAGTGATGATGCTGTTGCTCTTCTTCATAATCTCACTGGCGCTTAGTGGCGCGACGCTCCTTTCCCGGAACAGGAGCGTCACGAAGGTTATTGCCACGACGTTTGCAGTGATGCTTATCGCTGTCACTGTGCATGCATTTATTAACATAGGTAAAACTGAACTGACATACTTTACCTATGAAAGCACCTCCGTCCTGCTTCTCGCAGTGCTGGCGCTGCTGACGATGCCCACTGTCTGGCACGGGTTCATCTATACGCGTGATGACACGTTAAAACGTTACAACATATACCACTCCGGCCTTATTGCGCTTATGACCTTCATGGCCGGAGCATACATGGCCAACACGATGACAGTCCTATGGATCTTTGTCGAAGCCACCACACTGGCAGTTGCTGTGCTTATCTATCATGACAGGACAGAGATGTCACTGGAAGCCACCTGGAAGTACGTCTTCATCTGTTCGACCGGTATTGCACTTGCCTACCTCGGCATACTCTTTCTCGGATTTATCTACGGCAGGGGAGATGCGCCCAACCTATCCTTCTCATCATTCAGTATGGTGATAAGCAACGCCGATCCGCTGTACCTGAGGATAGCCTTCATATTCGTTCTGGTTGGTTTCAGCACCAAGATGGGTCTTTTCCCGATGCACACGGTCACAATTGATGCTCACTCGGTGGCGCCTCCCCCCGTGAGCGCCCTCATCTCAACAGCCCTCATGAACGTAGGTTTTCTGGCCATCTACAGGGTTTACACCCTCTTCTCAACCACCTCGGTGCTGTCCTTCATGAATCATGTGCTGGTACTGGCGGGTCTGTTTTCACTTCTCGTCTCCGCGGGCTACATGCTCAAGGCAAAGCACCTCAAGCGCATGCTTGCCTATTCGAGCCTCGAGAATATGGGACTGGTGGCAATTGCTCTCGGCACAGGTAAACATGGATATTATGCTGCACTGCTCCTGATCGTGCTCCACTCCCTTGCCAAGTCAAGCCTCTTTTACCAGATGGGACAGTTGTCAAGGATACTGCACACCTTCAAGCTCGACGAGAGCGGAAGGTACATGAAGCTTTACCCTGCAGGAGCAATGGTTCTGATGACCGGGATGATATGCATCCTGGCAATTCCGCCGTCAGGAATGTTCATCTCTGAGTTCATGATTTTCAAAGCCATGGTCAGCAACGGCCAGTGGTTTGTACTTACGGCAACCGTAATTCTTCTTTGCTTTGTAATTTATGCAATGAGCACCAGGATAATGCATGTAAGTTTTTCTTCACCCAGGGACGGTTTTGAACTGAAAAAGCCTGGCTTCGTCAGTCCGGCAGAGACTGTCAGCCAGTTTGTCCTTCTGGCTCTTGTCATTATGATCTGCTTCTACCAGCCACCATTTCTGGTGGACCTGATTAACAGAAGCATCGCTCTGCTTCCCTGAAAAACATGATGAGCAGCAAAGTACACATAGAAGTCAGAAACGGTTCTTCACCCGTTGGAATCAGGGAGATCCCTGTTGTTGAATACGACCGTTTTTATGAAGAGGTCACGAGTCTCCTGGGCAATGAGCACTGTCACTGTCTGACCTATTTTTGTTACACGTCAGGATCAGTTCTAAAGTTCATCTGCTGTATGGCCGATGACAAGTCAGGGACGATCAGGATTCTGAGTCATGAAAAGCAGGATGACGGCGCCCCGCTTCGCTCACTCACGGAGTCGTGTTACGCTATGCACATATTTGAGCGTGAAATACATGAGAGACATGGTGTGAAGTTTGAAGGGCATCCCTGGCTGAAGCCTGTGAGGTATCCGCATTACAGGGCTGACATTCAGAGTGATATCTCCAACTATCCCTTCTACGCAATGGAAGGTGAGGAGCTTCATGAAGTGGGAGTTGGTCCGATTCATGCCGGTGTGATTGAGCCGGGGCACTTCCGGTTCATCTGCAACGGAGAGAAGGTGATGCATCTCGAGATTCAGCTGGGGTACCAGCACAGGGGAATTGAAAAACTCTTTACTGATTCATCTGACGGACTGCGCCGCGCGGTCCTCGCTGAGAATATTGCAGGTGATACTGCCGTGGGTCACGGGCTCGCACATGCCCAGCTGGTT